>JBCCZW010000210.1:0-7177 GCA_039186805.1 Verrucomicrobiota bacterium | reverse complement strand
TTTCATCGTTCTCTCCGATCCCCACCCAACTGTAAAGCCGTTAGAACTCTCATAATAGACTTTTTCCCTACCCTTTCTTACCCCTCTAGTATTGCTGAATTCTTACGTAGCTTAGAGAGCAAAGCGCCGGCGAACTTTCTCCCAAACAATTATTGACAACCCCAACCCAAAACCTAATTTCCCCCTTCTTCCTATGAGTGACGAACAACCAAAACGCCAAAGTCTTACTCCTCAGGAGATGGAATTCACCCATCACCAAATCCTGAACCGCTTCGTAACGGAAACGGGTAAGATCCTTCCTCGCAAAATTACTCGTCTGTCAGCAAAGCAGCAACGCAAAGTTACCAAGACTATCAAGCGCGCTCGCAATATGCTGATGATGAAGTAATCCCGCTTGAGGATACTTTACAGGCCCGGGTTGGCCTGACCGACACCACATCGCCGTGGCCCAAATACTACAGCCCACCGAAGAAAACTTACGCCAGATGCGTAAGTTTTTGCGTTTAGGGGGACTCGTATCGATCCCCACCGAAACCGTCTACGGACTCGCCGCCAACGCCCTCGACGCCTCCGCTTGCCTCAAAATCTTCGAGGCCAAAAACCGTCCCGCCAACGACCCACTCATCTGTCACGTGTCAGGATTCGAAGTCCTGGATCAATTCTGCGAGCCCAACGAAACTGCCCGCCAACTCGCCGCAGCTTTCTGGCCTGGCCCTCTCTCGATTATCCTCCCCAAAAAACCGACCATCCCCAACGAAGTTACCTCCGGCCTCCCTTCCGTAGCCGTCCGCTCCCCCAAGCACCCCGTCTTCCGACAACTCATAGAAGAAGACATCGACTTTCCCCTCGCAGCCCCCAGCGCTAACCCCTTCGCCTACATCAGCCCCACCCGCGCCGCTCACGTAAAAGCGAGCCTCGACGATAAGATCGAATATGTCCTCGATGGTGGCCCCTGCGAATTCGGACTCGAATCCACCATCATCGACCTCCGAAACGAGGCCAAGCCCACCATCCTCCGCCACGGCGCCCTCCCTCAAGAAGACATCGAGGAAGCCCTCGGCAAAGAAATCGATGCCGTCTCAATCACCAAAGACGCGTCAACCCCCGCCGTCGCTCCAGGCACTCTCCCCAAGCACTACAGCCCCAAAACTCAACTCTACCTGGTCCCCACCGGTACCCTCGAAAACCACGAAGCCGACAACCAAACCGCACTGCTCCACCTCATTCGTCCCGCTCACCAAGCTCCCCATAACTACTACCTTTCAGAATCCGGCCAACTCTCTCAGATCGCCTCAAACCTCTTCGCCACTCTCCGTGATCTCGACGCTAAAGGTTACTCGGAAATTCTCACCGAAGAAGCCCCAGAAATCGGTCTCGGCCAAGCCATCAACGACCGCCTCCGCCGTGCCTCGTCAAAGTAACGAAGGTGGTTTCGAGGCGAATGCCGACACCAACACGCGGCCTCAGAACCCGTTTTCCTAGAGCCCAACCTCCCTACAGACTAAACACTTATCCGGAGGATTCTGCGAAGCAGAACGGCCTATCCACCTAATAAAGAATCGAAGCCGAGAATCTCACGATATTCTCCGCATCCTCTTCGCTTAAGCGGTTCAAGCTCCCGCTCCGATACACATATCCGCCGGAGAAATTGACGCTTTCCGTAGGCGAGAACCGAATCGCGATCTCGCCGCTAAAAATATCGCGAGAAAACCCTTCGTCGAACTCCGCATAACTTTGAGCCACGCCAAAGTGCGAAGCCCACATATCCGAGAGCGCATAATCCCCAGAAAACGCAATAGTTTCACTTTCAACGAAAGCCTCCGCCAATAAAGAAGGCCGAATTGAGCGATTAAAAGTGAGCACATACTGCACATCAGCGCTTTCCTTCCAGATGACCGAAGCATCCATCTCAAAAGTCGATTCCTCACCGAAATCCCGCAACCTTGCGGTCCGCGCCCCTCCAGAGACCTGAGCGTAAAAGTCCTCGCTCAACTCAGCTCCGAATCCCAACTTGGCTGCAAATTCATCCGACTCCCCGATTCCATTGTCACCAAACAAGCGGGAAGATCGAATCTCTCCACCAAACAGAAAGTCCATTCCACGGCCAACTTCCGTCCGTATCTCAATCGGTATCGTCGTCTGCGCCATCCGCGAATCCGCTTCGTCCGCAAAGTACGACTCTGCATGCTGGACCCCAGTCGTAACATTATAAGTGCGACCTGCTCCGAAACTCCGATTGACCACAATCTGATAATTAGTCCCATCCAGCAACCGCGCCTCCACCATTCGCTCCGGATCCGACCACGGCGAGCTACGCAAACGATACTTTACTTCGGCGACCACGGGAAAATCCGATGCCGTATTCTCGTAGTGCAGCAAGTTATCTGCTCCCGACCACAAAGCGTCTAAACGATGTCTCAGCCCCAAGGCTAATCCCTCGGCACTGACAGACTTGTAAGCCATCGGAGCCACATGCTTCAACTCGCGAGAGAAACTGTACTCAAACGCTGGCACGGCATGATCCGTTTTTCCGCTGCTGCGAGAAAGCTCAGCAGAAAGCGAATTCTCTTCCCCTGTTCCCGTTTGCACACATGTCAAACCCGCTGCCGCCAGAGCAGCGACGCCCGCAAAGCGTCTGAAGAGTTTGAAAGTCATCGATTGAGGGTTGAAGCAGATAAGTTATTCAATCGGCGCCAGATGCATTCCATAAAGAAATACCCAACGCCGCAGACTAAATAGGAAACCCTAAGATGCCCGTTTCATCAAGCCAGAATACACCCGGTAGCGGATCTCGTTCACGAGCAAAAAGAGAAGGCCTGCCAAGAGATGCGCCCCCTAAAACCCATTAACCGCCTCCACCACGTACTGAATCTCCTCCTCCGTCAGCTCCGGCATAATCGGCAGGCACAGGCATTCCTTCGCCAATTTCTCCGCCACAGGCATATCTCCTTCCTTATATCCGAGGTAGCTGAAACACGGCTGCAAATGCAGAGGCACCGGATAAACAATATCGGTTCCAATCCCCTTTTCGCCAAGGTACTCCCTCAAGCGGTCGCGCTCAGGATGCAAAACAGTAAACACATGCCACACATGTTCCGAATCTTCTCCCACCCGAGGTAAAGTTACATCCGTATGCGAAATCCCCTCCAGATACTTCTTCGCCACTGCCTGACGCCTCACAGTTTTCTCCACAACATGCGGCAACTTCACCCGCAGCGTCGCCGCCTGAAATCCCTCCAGACGATTATTGTATCCAACAAAGTGATTCAAATAACGCTCCTTCGAGCCATGCGCTCTCAAAATCGCAACCTGGTCCAAAATCGAATCATGTTTCGAAAAGACGCACCCGCCCTCACCTAAGGCCCCTAAATTCTTCGTCGGGTAAAACGAAAAGATTCCCGCATCGCCAATCAAACCAACCGGCTTCCCCTTATACTTAGCCAAATGAGCCTGGGCCGCGTCTTCGACTACCTTCAAGCCATGCTTCTCGGCAATCGCCATAATCGGATTCATGTCCGCCGCCTGACCATACAAGTGCGTCACCACAATCGCCTTAGTCTTATCTGTCACCAAACACTCAATACGCTTTGGATCAAGCGTGTAAGTTTCCGGATCCACATCCGCAAATACGATTTTCGCTCCTACGTACTGAGCCAGCCAAGCCGATGCAATAAAACTAAACGCCGGCGTAATCACCTCATCCCCGGGGCCGATCTCCAATGCCAATCCAGAAAGATGCAGCGCTTCCGTTCCACTCCCCACGCCCACGCATCGCTCAGCTCCGATCGCCGCGGCAAACTCGCTCTCAAACTCCGCAACCTCAGGACCGAGACAGTACCCGCCATGATCGATCGTCCGCGAAACCGCTTCCATCAGCTCATCCTTTATCGGGGCGTGCGCCCGCTTCAAATCGATATACGGTACCTTCATAACAGACTCATCTAACGGAGGTTGGACTGTATGTGTCGCTTCGCTCGGTACAGTCCGACCACTCTATTCACTCTTGGTCGGACTAAAGCCCAACCTCCTTTCCAAATCGCTTTACCAAGGCATCCACCAAACTATCCAAGCTCGCTTCCTTAGCCTGTATATCCATCGGCATGCCAAGCTTCTTCATAGACTCCGTAGTGATCGGTCCAATACTGACCGTCTTCGGACGCGTCGCTCCCTCCTCGACAATCAAGTTCTTCGCCTGATCTACAAAGTTCTTAACCCCAGAAGAACTCGTGAATATGATCGCGTCAGCCCCTTGCTCTCGAAACATCTTCGCCGCCGGATGCTCTTTCAATTCCGTCGGCGCCGTCTTATAAACCTCAAATCGATCGACAATTGCCCGAGCCTCATCCAATTTCTTAACCAAAACATCGCGCCCTAAGTTCCCCGTCACGATCAAGACTTTCGCGCTATCCAAGCTATCCGTCGCCACCAAAGCATCTGCTAAACTATCCGCATTCGCTTCTTCTGGTATCAAATCAACCGATACAAAATACTTCTCGACTTCCTTCGCCGTAGATTTGCCCACCGCCGCGATGCGAATAAACCCAAGCGAACGGATATCCTTAAAGTTCTCGAAAAAGGTCTCGAAGAAAAAGCGAACCCCATTTGGACTGGAGAATACCAGCCAGTCATAGCTCGCGATCTCCGCAAACACATCCTTTGCCGTTTGCTCGTCCACGTTTCGCGAAATCTCGATCAGAGGCAAACCGATCACCTCCGCCCCCAACAATTCGAGCTTCTTGCTCAACTCGCTCGCTTGCCCCTTACTCCGCGTCACCACCAGGCGACGTCCCTGAAGGGGCTTTTTCTCAAACCAAGATAGATCTTCGCTCATACCTGCGCTCTCTCCAATAATCGTGATCGCGGGAGCCTTCAGGCCAAACGCCTTCGCTTCTCCCGCAATCGTATTCAAAGTTCCTCGACAAACTCTCTGATGTCCCATCGTTGCCCACTCGACACAAGCCACTGGTGTCTCCCCACTAAAACCCGCCGCCAGCAAATTCTCCGAAATCAGCTCCAACTTCGAAACACCCATATAAATGCAGACCGTAGCGCTCTCCTTTGGCAAAGAGCTCCAATCCACCGTCGTTTCCGGCTTATCCGGATTCTCATGACCTGTGACAATCACCAGTGTGGAATTCGTTTCGCGCGTTGTTAAGGGAGTTCCGCTAAACGCCGCTGCTCCGGCGGCAGCCGTTACTCCCGGCACTACTTCGAAACTAATGCCAGCGTCAGTCAGCTTTTTCGCCTCTTCGCTACCCCGACCAAAAATGTAGGGATCCCCCCCTTTCAGCCGCACCACCTTCTTTCCCTCACTCGCTTTTTGGACCAATAGCGAGTTTATCTGCTCCTGAGTCTTCGCATGGCACTTAGCCCGCTTCCCCACATAAATGCACTCGCAGCCTTTGCCGACAAAATCCATGAAAGTCGGATGCACCAGATTGTCGTGCACCAAGACATCCGCCGTCTCAATCAACTCTTTGGCGCGAAGCGTGAGCAAACCTGGGTTCCCAGGCCCCGCGCCCACCAGGAAAACTTCGCCCTGAGATTGAGCCTTCTTAGCCATCTCTCAATTCAAGCTGCTCAATCAAATTCTCGGCAATCTTGTAAGGTTCCTTCACCGCATACTCCTCAGGAATCCTTCGCTTCTCGAAACCACACTGCTTGTGGTAAATACGCAAAACGCCGTCCGAATAATTGACAGCGAAAGCCACCTGACAACCCCCTCCCAACTTCTCCAAAAACGCGCGCTCCAGATTCACCGCAATCGCCGTGTCATTATCGAGAACAGGGGCAAAGGTATCCACATCCTCGACACGCGTCTGAATCGCCACTGCAGCCTGACCCACTGCCGGAACGCTTTCATCCAAGCTCAATTTTTTGAAATAAACCCCTTCCCACTCCTCAATACCCAAACGCTTCAAACCCGCTGCCGCCAAAACAGTGGCATCCGCATAGCCATCTTTGATCTTGTTCAAGCGAGTATCCACATTCCCGCGAATCTCCATGAATTCAGCTTTCGGATACAGATATCTGAGCTGGATCCGCCGACGCGGACTTCCCGTAGCAATTACTTTCGGCTCTTCAACGCCCTCCTTGATAACCAACACGTCTTCCATCACCTCGCGCGGCAAGAATCCCGCCAAAGCTAAGCCCTCAGGCATTTCCGAAGGAAGATCTTTCGAGCTATGAACTGCGAGATCTGCGCGCCCGTCCAACAGAGCGTCTTCGAGTTCCTTGGTAAACAGACCCTTGCCGCCCTGCTTCTCGAGCGACCACTCTCTTCTTCTGTCACCCGTCGTGACCATCTTTTCAATACGAAACGTCGCATGAGCCAACCTATCGCTCATAAGCCCAACAGTCATGTTGGTCTGAGCCATCGCCAAGGGACTCTTGCGAGTCGCGACCACGAATTCTCTAGCCGACTGCGTCATTTCTATCTGTTAAGAGCAGGAAGAAGGTTCACCCCCCTTTCAAACATCAGACGAAGAGAACACTTCTTCATTCTTCGCTCTGCCTTCTTACTTTATCTCGACATCGCCATGTTACCCGTACGCGCGAGTTCCAGAATCCCGAATTCATCCGCCAACTTCAAGAAGGCGGCGATCTTTCCTTCGTCTCCCGTAACTTCGGTGATCAGCTCTTCGCGACGTACGCTAATAATCTTCGCGCGAAACAGCTCGCAGGTCTGGATCACCTCGCTGCGAGTCTCGCGGTCAGCCTTAATCTTCACCATCACCATTTCCCTCGATACCGCTTCGCCTTCCTTGAAATCATGTACTTCGATCACATTGATCAGCTTGCGAAGCTGCTTCGTGATTTGATCGAGCACCGAATCGTCGCCGACGACCACTGCGGTGACGCGAGACACTTCGGGATCATGGGTCGGGCCCACGTTCAACGTGTCGATGTTGAAGCCGCGCCCACTAAACAGACCTGAAATGCGGGCCAGAACGCCAAACTTATTTTCCACGAGTACGGAGATTGTGTGTCTCATCGATGATATCTTTGCTTTGAAAGGATGTAACCCGGGCCTCAGCCCGCGAAAGGGCAACATGTAAGGCGATCTTTCACGAACGCTTCAATCCCTAAAAACCGAGCATCAAGGATATTCGCCCGACGAAGAGACATTTTCCCGAAAAATGACTTGCAAGGCCCTTCGAAAGCTAACTTATTTCCT
>JBCCZW010000209.1:0-7180 GCA_039186805.1 Verrucomicrobiota bacterium | reverse complement strand
GCTGCTGTATTTTAGGTGGGGGCCTAGTATGAGTTCGAAGAATTCTGGTGGGAGTTCGTAGTGCTGTTCGTTAGCCTTGTCGGTATCCGTAGCGACAGGAGACTCTCTTAGACCCTCAATGAACTGAGATCGCTGCTCTTTGGTTTTTTCGCGCTCGACGACGAGTTTTCTCTTGAGGCGTTCCCTGATGCCATGGCGTATCAGCCAATAGGGTACGAGTCCGTTTTCTGCTAGATCTATTGCTTTCATGAACTTGGATTTGGAATGCGTTTCGTTTCGGTTGGGTTGGACTATTGAGGAGACCAGGAAAAGACTGTCTGAAGATCGATATCTCCGAAAATTAACTTACAATGCGACCTCCGCGTTTTGCGGCGAAGCAGGGGAGTAATGGGTGAGCTTTCTTTCGTAGCTGTAGCCGAGCTCGTCTGGGCGGCAGAAGGTCATTTGGGAGACATTGATGTGTCTTTCTAGGAATCCCGCTTCGCAATAATTGAGATAGAAGGCCCATTTGCGTTTAAAGATATCATCGAAGCCCATCGGCTCGATCTCGCTCCAGTTGTCTAGAAACCGCTCCCGCCAGAGTCGCAGAGTCTTGGCGTAGTGGAGCCCGAAACCTTCTAGGTGCATCAGTTCGAGCTTAGAGGTTGCGTCCAGGAGCGCTTGGTTCGACGGAAGGTTGGCGCCTGGGAAAATATGCTTCTGGATCCAGTCCGCCTTCTGCCGATAGCTCTTGTAGAGCGGCGATGGCGTGGTGATGACTTGAACAACGGAGATTCCGTGGGGAGCAAGGAGACGTTCAAGCTGCTGAAAGTACTCGGAAAGATACTCGTGTCCCACGGCCTCGAGCATTTCGATCGAAGCGATGCGGTCGAATCGGCCTACGAGATCTCTGTAATCGGTGTGTATAATTTGAATACGGTCGGAAAGTCCTGCTCTTTCAACGCGTTCAACGGCGTACTTTAGCTGCTCGTCGGAGATGGTAGTTGCGGTTACGCGGCAGCCATAGTTTTGGGCGGCATGGACGGCGAATCCACCCCAACCGCAGCCGATTTCCAATAGAGAGTGTTCGGGCGCAAGCTTCATCTTGAGGCATATCCGATCGTACTTTTCGATTTGCGCGTCTTCCAGGTCGTCAGTCTCCTCCTGGAAGTAGGCGGAGGAGTAGGTCATGCTTGGATCAAGGAACTTTCGGTAGAAATCGTTCCCGAGGTCATAGTGCGCATGGATGTTTTTCCGGCTCCCTTCTCGCGTGTTGCGATTGAGATAGTGGCGTATGTCTTCACCTATCTTTAGAAACGCTTTAAGAGCGGATTGCGTTAGGGAGCTGGATTGAGGCATGATCGCCCCTCGGTTTCTCAAGAACCATTGCAGCAGTTTGGTAACGTCGGTAGATTCCCAATGGTCTCGCATGTAGCTCTCGCCTAGACCAATGTCGCCTTGCAGAGCGACTACTTTAAAGGCTTCTAGATCTTTGACGCTCCAGTCGGCGTCTAAGCTGCTGTTTGGGTTTCCTATACGTTCGCTTGAACCGTCAGGAAGGGCGAGGGTGAGCGAGCCAACGTTGGCTTTGCGGATAGCATTAAGGACGGCGGATTGATAAATTGTGGCCATAGATTTTTGATATTCAGTGAGTGTAGGTGCGTCGCGCTGGGATGTATCGCCCGCTTGGAGCTTGGAGTTCCGGGTTATGGGACTTTCTGAAAAAGGGCACCTTCTTCAGGAACAGTAGAAGAGCATTCCAATGGATCCCTCCGATCACCTTGAGGGTGATTAATGGAAACTTAAGAGAGTAAGCGAACAGCGCCGCGTCGGTCAACGGGACCCGCTTTCCGGTGAGCGAGCTGTAGAAAAAGACGTCTCCTTCTTGAGATTCGTTGATGGCGATAGCGAGGTTTTCGCTCGGGGGAGCCAGTTGGAAATGGAACCGAGTGTCGAGTTCGCTGAAGGGGGAAACGTAGAAGTTTTTGTCTTGGGAATCTCGATACGCGTTTCTTGTCAGACAGCTTGAGCTGATGAAGAACATCTTTTGCTCCATGAAAGTGTTTGCGACTTCGGCGATCGCGCCGAGACCTTTTCCCTTAGAGTCCTCTAAGAAATAGAAGGAGACAGGATTGAAAATGTGTCCCCAAGTCCTGAGGTGAGTCACCAAGGTCACTTTGCCAATCTCGTCCTTCAGGCCCTGTTGCCGCGCGTATTCGATAATGCTGGACTTCAGGTCTTTGTCGCCGATTTGAAAATGATCGGAGTCGCGAAACTCGTAAGGGGAAAACGCATTGCGGCGGATAAGGGTGAAATTTGAGTCAAGCTGATCCAGCTCGTCCAAGTCGATATGGAACATGAAAAGGTCGTATCGGAAGCGGTGATACTTGGGCTTGAGCCGTTTGTGGCTCAACTGGCACCTATAGAGACACGAGTTCATGGCGAATGCCGTTCCTTTCCTTTAGCGCGTTGGCGGCGTCGATCGCCGATGCGAGGGCGTCTTCATGAAAGCCATAGCGAAAGTAGCTACCGCAAAAGAAGATAGATCCCTCTTGATTGAGCTTTGGGAGCTTTGCCTGAGCGGATATCGCGGCTGCATCGTAGCGAGGGTGCTCATAGGTCGCGCTCCAGTGGACTTTGGCCGGATTAATCGAGCCCTCATAATCTACAGAGACAAAGTAGTCGTCAGCGTGGTCGACGTTTTGAAGATTGTTCATCCAGTAGTGTGTCGAAGATCTGGGATTACCGGTAGATGAGCCAGAGTGTCTAAAGTTCCAAGAAGCCCACGCTCTTTTGCTTCGAGGCATCACTGAACTGTCGGAGTGGAGGACGACAGGGTTGGTATTGTAGTGAAAATGGCAGAGAACCTTTGCCTGTAGTTCGCTCGGATCGGATAATAGGGCCAGAGCTTGATCTGCGTGAGTGGCGATAACTGCATAATCGAATCGCTTTTGCTCGCCGTTGTTGAAGGTGAGCTGGGCGCCTCCGTCGAAGGAGGGGGCTACGGACTCTACGCCATAAGAACTTAGAGGCGGGCGAGTTAGCTTTGACAACAGCGAATCCCGATAGGTTTGGCTGCCGCCCTTGACCGTTTTCCACTGTAGTTGAATTCCCACTCCAAGCATTTGATGATTCTTAAGAAAACGGAGAAGCGTCTGCGCTGGAAAGTCCATGATCTTCGTATTCGGAGTGGACCAAATAGCGGAAGCCATGGGGGCGATGAAGTCTTCCACCACCCCCGGGCTGAGCCCGAATTCACCTACGAATTCCTCTAGAGTCCACGAGGGATCCGAAGGACGTTCGAGAGCAGTATCGGCAGATTCGAAATACTGGATAATTTCCTTGTAGAGTTTCCAGTGCGGAAGCTTTGCGAGGTTGAGGCGTTGAGCGAAGAAGGAGCTGAAGCCCGAACATGCGAATTCCAGACCTGTTTCTACATTTTGTACCCCAAAGGACATTGAAGTATCGTATGAGTCGACTCCTAGCTCGTCGAACAAGCGAATCAGGTTTGGATACGTCTTGTCGTTGAACACCATGAATCCTGAGTCTATCGGCAGGTTTTTGCCATCTCGCCGCAGGTTCACCGTGTTGGTATGGCCACCAATGTAGTTGTTGCGCTCATACAAATGGACGTCGAACTCCTTGCGAAGATAGTATGCGGCACCCATACCGGCTATTCCTGAGCCGATAACTGCAACGGACTTTTTCATCCCACTTATCTTGATCGGACTAAGAGGCTGGCGGTACGTTCAGGTTGTCCTTTTGACAGAGGTAAAGAAGGGCCTCTTCCACGATGGATCTGGCTTTCGCAATTTCGCTTCCAAGATGCGAGTGTACTTCGGCGTCGGTTGGCGACTCGATCTCGCAGCGACGGCAGTAATTCTCGAAACTGGCCAGACTCGATACCAGAGCGGATATGTGGTGCGGGCATTCGCACTTAATGTTGGGGTTCGAAGAAGCGATCGTGGCGAGTTGTTTGTCGGTGAACAGGCGCTTGGGAGCATCGAAACTGGTCGTTTCCGTGAGGTGGGGAGCGCTTTGATGGCTGGCGTTCACGCGCGCCGCCGTCAGGTAGTGCTCGAACAACTCTGGCGAACAAGGAACGCGGATCAGGAAGCGTCCTTCTTGAGTGAACTGCATTATCAAGTCGCTGGGAGCGAAATCATAAATGAGAACGATGGGCGTATCGGGAAACTCGTGACTCGCGAGAGCGATTCGTCGGCGACATTCAGTCGGGGTGGTGCTGAGGTCGATGGCGACGATGTCTGGCTTGACCGCATTGCCGTCCACCAGAGTGTATCGATCTGATAAAAGAGAGGTCCAGGTTTGAGCGGCGACGCCCACGATGTGCAGCTTAACCTCTTCGGTGTTTTCTGCAGCGGTTTGAGTATGTTGAGTTTGATATTCGAGCAATCGGTTTCGCAGAGTTGGAAGCGATAAAGACGATAGCGCTGATATGGAGTCGCCAAGATCGGTAAGCTTCTTGATCAAGGCCAGGCATTCGACTTGTTCTTGACTGTAGCGACGACGACCGGATTCGGAGCGACTAGCGGCTTTGATGAAATTGCGGCGCTCCCAGGTTCTAATCGTGTTTGGCGAAAGACCTGTGATTTTCGCAACGGCGCCCACTTCAAAGTAGGCTTCTTGAACTTGTTCTATTTCGGACATATGGTTATGGTTTGCATTAAAAATGCACAATAAAGTTGTCCTGAGAATTCTAAAAGAACAAGCAAAAACTGTTCACATATGCCAAAAATTGTCCAAACCAGAGTTCCTGTGCTGAAATAAGGATGATCGGAGTTGGGTTTCAGATGCTCGGGCTTGCATTGGACAGATTGAGAAGCCGAGGTCTCCTGGGCTCAGCTTCAGCGCTCTGACGGGCTGGAGTTCAGGATGGAGGCACTGCTGGAGCGATGAAACCTGAAGGGCTGAGCAGCCCTCGCGACGACTGGTTTTCCTTTGACTGTTGGAGGGATGAATTTCCATCGCTCTATAGCCCGCTGAGCGGCGAAGATGAGGCGGTCGTCAAGTTCTTTGGATTCTTCGCGAAGGAGTGGAATCCGTACATTGCCCTGTTTGTCTACAAAGAAATCTAGGGTGAACTCAGTGATCTCCTCATTGCTAAGGTAGTCATTATGAACCGTCGGCTTTTCAATATGAACTGGTTCAAGAAAGTCGTCCAATTCCTCTGCGGAATATAAACGAATCGGATTTGAGTGAGGATTGAGCCTGTTCATCATGATATCAATCACACTAGAAGCGTCTCCGCTGGTCACGACTGTACCTCTCGAGTTGAATTTCACAGAGAAACTTTGGGCAAGCGTGACTGGCTTACCGCCAATTTTAGGTTTGTGGAATCGCCAGCGCTTCATGGCGGCTTCCACCGAACGGGCAAACCCTTCATGAGAAGCTTCTAGAACAATGTAGTCCTCAAGAGCGCCTTCGCGATTGATGACAACTAGAAAGGAAGCAAATCCGTCCTCGATTCCCGCGTTTTGCAGTCCGATTGGAAAAATAGGTTCGGAAGTCATTACGAAACCAAAGCTGTCTGTTTCGTCATTGTATCCGTAATCCCTGGCCATCGACTGGGCGATGAATGCGACTGCGGTCGCAAGTACTGTGATGACGGTCTTCATTTTTGAGAAGTCGGTGGGCTCTCTCTCGAGTGTACCCACTGGTTAGGCTAGGCTGCGGTCATAAAAGTAAACTCCTTCCTATTCAATTTTACTTCGATTTTCTTTGGCAGCGGTTGAATTAGGGTAGTTGGTATCAAAAAACACGATTTCCAACACAGGAAATCGCGCTCCACAAACCTGCGCTGCAAAAGTCAGTTCAGGATTTCTTCCTGTTCTTCGCGTTGGCCGTATTCCGGGTTGAGAAGAATTCCTTTAAGTTAAGTTCCCCGTCGCTGTCCTTGTCGGCGGAGGTGAATCGCGCGGATGAGTTCTTGCCGACGTTTTTGACTTTTTTGGCGAGTTCTTCGCCTTTTACGCCGTTCTTTAAAAGACGCTTTTCGGCAGCGGCTACGTTGCCTTTTTCAAATTCATCGGGGGAGAGAGTTCCGTTTGAGTCTGCGTCAAAGTTTGCGAAAGTTCTCTGAACGCCTTTCGGAATATCTTCGCCTGCATTGAGCGCGATGGGAGCGGCGAGAAGAGTGGGGAGAGCGAGAAGTGAAATGAGTTTTTTATTCATAGCGTGAAGGGGTTACGTTTTTAGGTTTACTGAACGGGAATCCTGTTACGGGCTTTTTACCAAGAGAGAAATGGCTTTGCCTCAACATCGATTTCGCCGCATATAGTGTATAGATGAGTTCGGAACCAAGTAAGATAGTGTACTTCGACGGCGTATGCGGCATGTGCAACCGCAGCGTGGATTTCGTGCTCTCCAGAGACCGCGTGGGTGAAATCGTATTCACGCCGCTGCAAGGCGAGTACGCCAAGCAGAATCTATCTAAAGAGCGAATCGATAATTTGAATACAATCGTCTACCAGGACGAATACGGCAATCACATCGAATCAGAAGCGATTCTCAGGATCCTAAGAGACATGGGAGGTTGGTGGCGCCTGGCTTACGGTTTGGTGATCATACCTCGTTTTATTCGAGATTGGGTCTATCGGGAAATCGCTTTGAGTCGCTATAAGTTGTTTGGGAAGAGGGAAGCCTGCCGACTGCCGAATTCCGAGGAGAGGGCCCGGTTCTTGGATTGAAGCAGGGGCGGCATGAGGCGCCGGAAAGGCTTCTTCTGGGTGGCGATAGTAAGCCGCTGATCCGAGGAGGAGGCTACAGCGAATGTATCGCCATTTTCGATACGGCTAGCCCTGCTTCCTTGACTGACTCGGAGAGGGTGGGGTGCGCGTGAACGGTGCGGCCAAGATCTTCGGCGCTTCCGCCGTATTCCATGTGGGTGACGACTTCGGAGATCATTTCCGATGCGCTCTTGGCGAAAATTTGAGCTCCTAGAATTTTGTCGGTCTTGGCGTCAGCGACTATCTTTACCATGCCTTCCGTGGCATCTGTCGCGAGCGCTCGCCCATTTGCCGAGAACGGAAATTTACCGACGTTGAATTCAAGACCTTGTTCCTTGGCTTGGGCTTCCGTCAGGCCTACGCCAGCCACTTCGGGTTCGGTGTAGATGACGTTGGGGATGACGTCGTAGTTAACATGTCCCGCTTTTCCCGCGATCATTTCCGCAAGGGCAACG
>JBCCZW010000208.1:0-7195 GCA_039186805.1 Verrucomicrobiota bacterium | reverse complement strand
CTACGACTATGAGGTGGACCCCTCGGAGTCTCGTAACCTGGTGGATGATGCAGAGTATGCATTAATAGCAGATAAGCTGGCGGAAGAATTAAGGTCTGGCTGGAAATCAAAATTACCCGAAGGGTATAGCAATAACTCAAATAACTCCATGGCCCCCCCGAGCTACGGATGGGGAAACGAGGGGAGGTCGAGAAGAGCCGCTTGGCACGAGTTATTTGGCGGCGATGAATCGGAGGGCTGGAGGTCTGCGACTGAGCGCAGGGCAAAGGTCGAGGGCGTTAAGTATACTTCGGATTTCGATAAATAGAGAATCTTCAGTACTGTCTAGTACCCAATAACGTCGGACATAGAGGGAACTCTTTCCGAATCGAACGGGTTCGAAATCGACTCGATTGACGCTCGATCTCAGTCGGCGATTATCAGAAAAGATGAGATCATACCTCGTCTGCCCCTTCGATTATATACCCCAGGGTTTCACCAAGAAAGGGACAGCGTTTTTTTTGATCTCAATAAATATATTATCCCAAGGAAGTTGTCGCGTTTGTTGTCGGATGATCGGATTTTTCGATTTTCTCTATTAGCTGAATTGACGGCGTTTTGCGATGATTCCCTCGACTTAGAACTATATCAAATCCCTATAAACATGAAACATAAAGAAGAGTTTTCTGGAGCCCCGATTGCTGGCTTTTTTTCATTGAGACGGAAGAGTAATCTGTCGCTCTTGTCGTTTTTAATGGTCGCTGGTGGACCAACCATTTCACTTTCGCAGGACGATTCTGAGGAGGAAGGAGTTTTTGAGCTCTCTCCCTTCATTGTGAGCGCAGAGGAGAATCAAGGGTACGTCGCCAATGTTACCTTGGCAGGTACAAGGTTGAAGACGGATTTGTCTGATCTTGGATCAGCCATTACTTCTATAACGAGCGAGTTTCTGGAGGACACAGGTTCTACTAACCTAGAGGAGCTTTTGATTTACACAGGAAATACAGAGACTGCAGGAGTTGGCGGAAACTTCAGCTCGGGATTCGAGGACAGTGATGGAGCGGCCAGAGGGTTTCAAAGCGGGGCGACGGCCATTACCGACCCTCAGGGCGCTCAGCGCGTAAGGGGGCTGGCGGCAGCCGATCGCACGCGTAATTTATTTCAGAGTAATATACCGGTAGATAGATATAATGTGGATAGAATAGAGATCGTACGCGGAGCAAATTCGATTCTGTTTGGACAGGGGAGCCCTGCGGGGATAATCAATGCCAACACGAAGCAGGCTCTTTTCGATGATAGGAATGAGATGTCTTTTCGAATCGACGGAAACGGTAGTTTTCGAGCGACGCTCGACACCAATTTCGAGCTTATCGAAGACAAGCTCGCGTTTCGGGTAGCTTTACTGGATGACAGCTTTAATTATAGGCAGGACCCTGCATTTGAGGATGATCGACGGATTTTTGCCACAACGACTTGGAAGCTGACTGATCGTCTCACCTTTCGCGCTAATGGCGAAGTTGGGGAGATTCGGGCGAATCGCGCGAATCCGTTCGGGCCGATTGACGGTATATCGTACTATTTAGACGAGGCTGGACTTGGTACATATGGGATCAATATAGCGAGCGATGATCCGCGAATCGATGTGGATCCGATTCCAGCGATTGGATACGCTGGGGCGACGAATCAGGTGATTGGAGCAGGCCCGCGCATTTTTGTCCAATACGGTCTCAATTTGAATGCGGATGGTACACTTGCAGGAGAGGTTCCAGGCCAGTATTCGACGCGTTGGGCGATGAGCCCGAATACGATATTGGCGGACAACCCCGAGGGGATTGCTCGATCGGGTCGAACGAATCGCTTTAGCCGCACGGATTACGAGGTCGCAACGGGTATCGGGCTGCAGCCTCAGAGCTTTAGCGACTACTCGATCTTCGATTGGAAAAACAATTTTCTGGCGGGCGACTTCGCATTCCAAGATGAGGATTTCGAAGCCTTCAATGGCGCCTTTGAGTTTATTTCTGAAGGAGGGAGATTTGGGGCTGAAGTAGCCTTTGATTGGCAGAGCCAAGAACGCGAAATACAAAAGGGTCCGACGGGCTCCCGGGATTATGTGGTTCGCCTTGATGTTACTCGAGAGAACTTCGATGGTACTTCGAATGAAAATGTTCTAAGGCCTGCGATTGCGTTGACTCAAACGATGGGCGGCGTGAACGACCAAGAGAGGGAAAGAAACGCTATTCAGCTTAACGCCTTCGCTCGATACGACTTTATAAACGATGCCGGCCTTGAAAACTGGCTTGGCAGCCTATTGGGAAATCACACTTTGTCTCTTTACGCGAGTCGATCAGAGTCGGATTTCGAGCGATTTGGATATGACGAAACCTGGGAAGGGGAAGGAATCGCGAGGAACTCCAGCAATGGTTTAAACCCAAACCGACTTTTCGGGCACCCCCATCGCGATGTCGGGGCAAACGTTTATTTGGGCTCTACTTTTAGCACTCTTGATGAAATCAGCATATCGCCTATTGGGTTTTCCGCCCGCGATTTCTTTGCAGATGGCCAGGAGAGCGTCCTCCGCGTCTGGGACAAAGCGAGCCAAACATTTATGGATATTCCGCATACGGCTACGACCCATTTGTCATCGGCCAGTGATACGGGAACCACGATTGAGACGACGGCATTTATCCTTCAGAGCCGTATGCTGGAAAACCATCTGATCGCTACTCTGGGTTATCGAAGCGATGACGTCACGAATACTTCGGCGAGCTACGGCAGTGTTGCGGGTACAAGTGGGGTCCCGAATCTCGATGAGGTCGCCTATGATGAGGTAACCGGTTCGGATGACTATTTCAGCTGGAGCATCGTCGCAAAGTCTCCGAGTAAATGGGAGCTGCCCTTCGGGACGCGCTTCAGCTTTTTTATGAGCGAATCGGAAAACTTCGATCCCGCGGCGACGGGAAGATTGGATGCCTTGGCGAGACCGCTGGCGCCGCCGACTGGCTCGACCGAGGAAATAGGGTTTAGAATCAATACCTTCCAGGATAAGCTAGCGCTCAAGGTAAATTTCTTCGAGACAAGTTTGAAGGATCAGTCCTTTACAGGGGGAAATCTTTTAGGGCAAGCCATCCTGCAGACAGATGCTCGATTCAGGGAGCGATTTCAGATTGGAATTGATGCAGGCTATATAAACCCAAGCGACCCAGTCTTCGATGCTTTTGGAACCGTTCCTGCGGCTGTCGCTGAGGAGATAAATCTTCGTTTAGATGAAGGTGGGGATATTTATATTTGGGACGGTCTCGGCAACATAACCGATACGACGAGCACAGACGCGGAAGGTATGGAACTAGAGCTCACATATAATCCGCTACCGAATTGGCGAATTGCTTTTAACGCTTCGCGGCAGGAGACTGTTCGAACGGAAAGCCTGAAGGGACTTCAGGACTATATAGATCTTCGTTTGCCGGACTGGGAGAATGCGTTTGATTACCCTCAGTTTTTGGTGGGCGACAGTGTATTCGAGGAGCTTGGGTGGGAGCCTGGCGAGTTTTTGGACATCGATGCCTTCGCAGCTGCCTATCCCCAGAATACAATTGGAGGTATTTATGATAGAGACCTTCGCGTTCCGCTCCAGGCGATCATTGATCAGGATGGAGGGGTTGTTACCGAGCAACGCGAATGGCGTTTCAATCTTGTGACCAATTATACCTTTAAAAAGGACTCGACGCTGAGCGGCTTCAACGTCGGAGGCGCTTACCGTTGGCAGGACGAGGCTGCGATAGGCAACCCATGGGCGTTTAACGAAGACGGCCAGAGGATCGTAGATGTCGCGAACCCTTTTTATGGGCCTAAGGAAAAGAATGTTGACGCTTGGATCGGCTACAGAAGAAAGCTTCTGGACGACAAAGTGGATTGGAAAGTTCAGTTGAATATTCGCAACGTGATGGCTGATGATACGCCGGTGCCCGTAACAATCGATGCGTTTGGAAACCTTGGCCAACTTCGCCTTCCTGCACTGCAGAGCTGGTCTCTAACGAATACGTTTAAGTTTTAGTCAGCAGTCTCCCTATTATTTGTCGTAAGCAAAGAATAGACCTGAGGCCGGGCTTTTAGTCCGGCCTCTTTATATGCTGCATGCGGAGAGGTGTTTTGAGAGAGCGTCCCATAAATGAGATATGCGGAGGACTGAGCCAGTCCTCCCTACCTTTACTAATCAAATAGTGGTAGGGAGGAGCGGCTCGCTCCTCCGGAATCGTATGGATCAGCGACTTTTTGGACTCCCCCCAGACCTACGGCGGATAGGCGAAACTCCCTGGTCTAGCTGGGTGGACCATCCTATTGGTATCCGAACGGGTTCGATGTTGACGGTTTTGACATTCCCTCGGGAGGAGGGAGGATAGACAACAGCCAGTCGGTTTGACCGCAGGTAATCGTTTCATATCCCCTATAAAACGTACCCCCTATATGCCTCTTTTGTCTTCTAGAGGTTTAGCCGACTGCCCTTAACGCATAACCCCAAACTACAAGATTAAGAGCAGTATTATGAATTGTAAGTCTCCTTTGATTGATCTGATTTCAATCGTTCGTCGTTCTATTAGTTCGTGTGTCGCAGTTTGTACCTACAAGAGGAAAGGTTGTTTAAGTAGGCTCTCTTTGCCTGCTATTTTTGCGTGTCGGTTCTCTTGGCGAACTGTATTGGCAATAGCGGTACCAACGTTTTCCGCGGCTTTGCTCAGCGGAAGCGCGGATAAGACCGGTTGGTACAACGCTGGCGGAATGGGAGGAAACGGATTCGTTGGCGCCATCGACATCAATGAGGGAGCTTCTGCTACGGAATATGAAGTGGCCCTTGGGCTCGACACGGGAGGTGTTTGGGTGAGCGCTGACGAGGGAGACAGCTTTATGCCGATAGGCGGAGAGCAGCTCACAGGCTGGGGAGGTGAAAACTCCAGAAAAAATGGATACGAGGTCAAATTTATCCCTGGCACCAGCGATAAGAGGGACGTGCTCGTTGGCACTTTGGATGGGCACATTTTTAGGACGAGTTACGACCCGTCAGGGGTCTACAGTTTGGCCTCGGTATATCAATCCAACGACAAAGAAATTCTCTTCACCAGTATCGAATTTGCACCTTCCGACTCCAACGTTGTATACGCTGCGAGCGGTAACAAGACCTTCTACTTCAAGGGCAAGTTTGGTGGGCCTCCGACTCAGCCAGAGTTTCTCAGGAGTACGGATGCAGGCTTGACCTGGCAGGTGAGGACGCCGCTTCCAATTCCAGGATCGCAGTCGTACGCCAGTATCAATACAATCGCGGTGCATCCGACTGATGAAGATATCGTATTTGCCGCGTCCGATGTCGGTTTGTTTAAGACCACCAACGGTGGCTCGACTTGGACTAAGATTCACGGGTCCGCCGGCAACGAGCTTCCGCACGATTGCGTGTTCAGCATTGCGGTTAGCGAAACCACACCGAATACCATGTACGCATCCATGATGCCCTACGCAGACATGAGATCGTACCTGACGGACCAAGCCTTGTACGTGGAAAACAACCCTGGCAACGTCGGAGGCATCTACAAGACGACGGACGGTGGAACCAACTGGACAAAGATGAATATCAACACTCCGGCGGATGGCTTGTTCAGCGAGACAGGGATCTTCTATGACGTCGCAATCAGCCAGCTGAATGCGAATCGCGTGTACACGGCCTTCAAAGTTGGTTTCAAAAGCGCTGACAGCTATGTGTATCGTACTACGAACGGTGGAACAAATTGGACAGGCTTGAACAGCTACAGTGAGAATTTCTTGGATTTCTTCATTCCACAAAGCCTCATGGTGCAGGCGACCACCACCTCCAACGATCACTTGATCATCACCGGAGACGGAGCCGGCATCTTTAAGAGCGTGGACTCGGGGGCGAATTTCATCCCCATGGTCACCTCATCAACGTCCTACGAGCGCTTCGGAATCCACCGAGGCTGGGGAATGGAAGGAGCTCAGGGCAATGACATACACGTAGATGCCAATGATCCCAGTATTATGTACCACGCGGAAGCTGATCGCGGCTTCTGGAAAAGTGTCGATTACGGAAATAGTTGGCTGAGCATGGGCGATCCGGATAACGGCAAGCAAGGTAAGGGTATTGGTATCATTTCGGACCCAGACAATTCCAACATTGTTTACGCCTGGGCTGGTTTCCCAACAAATCAGTTCGCGAAATTCACGGACCGCACGAGGCCGCATTTTTTCAAGAACGATACGGCAGGGGATGATCGACTCCATGAAAAGAACGATCCCTTGATGAGTGGCGTCCCGGAAACGAATATTTTCGATTTGGTACTGGATCCCACATCCTTGAGCGCTGACAATGCGCTGACGAGCCGGACGCTTTATGCGGCGGTGGGCAGCACGCCTTTCTACAACGTTCGCGTGCGCTTGGATACGGTGAATGAGCTCTATTATGTATATGTATACGGTAAACTTGTAAGTCCGGCGACTGGTTTGAGTTTCAAAAGTACGATCTCCGGAGGTTTGGACAAGATGATCTACTCAATCGGCAGCGGTGTGACTGGAGAGTTTCGCATCGATGCCCTCAAAATCACCAATGGAACGACGAGCGTCTATAATGAAAGCTTTAACGACTACAGCGCAGGTCAAAGTATTCCTAACTGGACCTTCACTACTTCAGGCACTGGCGTTGTAGGTACAGCACTTTTCCCCAACAAAGGCGATCGAGTGCTCAAGGTACAACACCAGGCGGCGAGTGATACTGCCAAAGCAGAGTACTCCTTGGTCTCGTCTCAAAGTGGAGAAGAAGTCGACATCAAGTTCGATGTATTCTTCAATGATACGACTAATTGGAAGCAGCTTAACTTCTACAGCGGCTCGACCATATTCGCTCAGATTGCGTTCACCAGTGAAGAACTCCGAGCCAGAGATGCGACGGGTTGGCAAACGCTTAGCGGAGTGGATCTGGAGACCATCACCGAGCACCGAGGCGTTTACAAGAGCGTCAATTCAGGCTCCACTTGGACGACCATGAATTCCGGTTTGCCGGGTGGGATGTATATAAGGAAGATTAGAATCGATCCTAACTCATTATCCACACTATATATCGCAGATGCTAGCAATTCCCAAGGAGGCGTGTTCAAGCATACTGGGAGCGGCTTGTGGTCGAGGGTGATGAGTACGGATAAAATCGAGGCCTTAGCCACGG
>JBCCZW010000207.1:0-7210 GCA_039186805.1 Verrucomicrobiota bacterium | reverse complement strand
GCGACTCGATGGCGGAGAGGTCGTCGGTGATGGGGAGTTTGTTTTCGATGATGTTTTGGTAGGCGTCTTTGATGAGTGGATACTGGAATGTTTGGGGTGTTTCCATAGACCAGAGGGTGGAGCGGTCGATGGTTTCTAGGATAAAGCTGCCGTTCGCGTCTGGGGTGCAGCGCTTTATGGTGTCGGTGGTCTTGCGGGCAACGCAGGCGGCTCCGGTTTCCTGCGCTGCAGAAATGGCTTGGACGATCGCTTCTGCGGTGATGAGGGGACGAGCGCAGTCGTGTATAAGGACGATTTGAGTTTTCGATGGAGCGGCTTTGAGGCCAGCCCAGACGGAGTCTTGGCGTTCGAGGCCGCCGGGGGTGAAGTGGACGTCAGTTTTGGGCGGTATTTGGGATTGGATGGCCTCCTTTTGCGCATTGTCGCGGTAAACGATCACGAAACTTTGGATACAGTTGGCAGAATGGAAGGCGTCGAAGCTGTGACGCCAGACCGGTTTTCCGGCAAGGGGATGAAGGATTTTGTCTTGGACGGTTCCTTGCATTCGCGAACCGGAACCGCCGGCGAGAAGGATAGCTGCGCTAAATGGTGAGTGGTGAATAGCGAGTAGTGAATTATATTTCCAGGTCTGCTCGGATGGAGGCGACGGCGGCGGCAGGGTCTTTGGCTTGGTGGATGGGGCGGCCGACGACGATATAGGTAGAGCCCGCTTGGGCGGCTTGGGCGGGAGTCATGATGCGCTTTTGGTCAGCGGCGTCGCTTCCGGCGGGCCGGATGCCGGGAGTGACGAGGGCGAAATGATCTCCGAATTTTTCTCGTAGGGCGGCGACTTCGTGGGTGGAGCAGATGAGACCGCTCATGCCGGCGGTTTGGGCGAGGCCGGCAAGGCTTATGACTCGATCGCTGGCTTTCTCTTCGATGCCGAGTTCTTGGAGTCCGGAATCGTCGGTTGAAGTCAGGACGGTGACTCCGAGGAGTTGGAGGTCGGGCTTGTAGTCTTGTTGGGCTTGCACGGCCCACTGCATCATCTCTCGACCTCCGCAAGCGTGGATCGTTAGCATGCTAATGGGAAGTTGGCTAACGGATTGGACGGCTTTGGCTACCGTGTTGGGGATATCATGGAGCTTGAGATCGAGAAAAATATTTTTTCCGAGGTCTGCGATTTCACGGACGTAATCGGGACCGTATTTGCAGAACATTTGGAGACCGATTTTGACCCATTCGAGTTCGTCTCCTGCTTGTTTCAGGAGATTGATGGCGGCTTGTTTTTCCTCGATGTCGAGGGCGAGGATAAGTTGGCAGGTTTTTTCCTTTTGCAATGAGGTGGTCATAGGAATGTCTTTTCGTGCGTGAACGTTTGCAGTTCAATTTACGACAGGGGTAGGCTAGGCGATGCTTTTCCGGGTCGCTAGCCGAATCTTAGAAAAATCGCTACGGCGGGTTGTTTTTGTATGTCTGAAGTCGAAATTTTTAGTCCGGCGAAGGTGAATCTCTTTTTGGCGGTGACGGGTCGTCGGGAGGATGGCTTCCACGTTCTGTCGAGTTTGGTAAGTCAGTTGTCGTTCGGCGATAGGGTTCGAGTGGCGAGGGCTGGTCGCGTTGGTGGGATCGAGCTAAGCTGTTCTGAGCCGAGCGTGCCTTCCGATGAGCGGAATCTGGCGTATAAGGGAGCAGATTTATTTCGGAACTACTATGAAATCTCCGAAGGAGTGAGGGTTTTCATTGAAAAACGGATACCGCCTGGCGCGGGTTTGGGTGGGGGGAGCGGAAATGCCTCGGTCACGCTTCGAGCGATGGGAAATTTGTTTGGCGAGCAGGACGAAGAGGTCCTGGCTCGATTGGCGGGAGAAATCGGTTCGGATTGTCCCCTGTTTTTGGGTACAAAGCCTTGTTTCATGAGAGGGCGGGGGGAAGTGATCGATCGTTTGCCTGATGAGTTGAGTTTTAGTTTGGCGGGGCATCGATTAGCGTTGTTCAAGCCTAGCTTTTCTGCGCCGACCGTTTGGGCTTATCGAACGCTTGCCGCAGATAAGGAAAACTATTCAGAGAATGGGTGGGCCGAGTCGCGCCTTTCTGAGTGGTCGACTGGGGATCTTGCTCTTAAGGAGCTGCTATTCAACAGCTTCGAGAAGGTGGTTTTTAGAAAATTTCCGGCCTTAACTTTGCTGAAGGAGCGTTTAGAAGCGGAGTTGGGATTGAAAATGCTTCTGTCGGGCAGCGGTAGCGCGTGTTTTGTTTTGCTGGATGAGGAGGAGACTCCAGAGGTGAAAGCGATTGTTCGAGAAGCCTTGGGCGAGGAGGCCTTTTTTGAGGTTGCGACTCTTGTTGAATAGTTACTTGACCGCTCGGTGGCTTGTCCATTGGGTAGCGGTCGCTAGGTAGGATCTCTCGTTTTTATCTACATACCCCAGTTCCCCCACGTTAGATTTTTCCGATTTCATGGCGTCCGCAGATTCAGAAGAACAAGTCTTCAATGGCATCGCAGCATCGCCTGGCATTGCGCATGGCCAGGTCTTTCTGCTTCGCCAAAAGGAACTGACTATCCGCAAATATAAGATCTCGGAGGATGAGTTTAGGGCGGAAGAGATGCGTTTTGAAGCGGCGTTGATGGAGACGCGGCGGCAGATTCAGTCCATTCGAGATCAGGTGAAAGGGACGCTTGGCGAAGATGAGGCTCGGATTTTCGACGCCCATTTACTCGTTTTGGAAGACCGCGCATTGATCGAGGAGTCGATTCGCGAGATGGAGACTTCATTCGAGAATATCGAAGCGGCGCTTTGGGAGGTGGGTCAGAGGTACATTCAGGCTTTTGACCAGATGAATGACGAATATCTGCGAGAGCGCGCCAGCGATATTCGAGACGTTTTTCGCAGACTCATCAGCAACTTGATGGGTCAGCAGATGGAGAAGTTGAGCGATTTAGTGGACGGGCACGTCTTGGTGGCTCGCGATATTGCTCCTTCGGATTCCGCTTCGGTGGATAGCTCTAATTTGCAGGGCATTGTGACCGACGCCGGAAGCAAGACGAGTCATGCGGTGATCGTCGCGAGGTCTTTAAGAATTCCTGCGGTAGTGGGCTTGGGCGACTTTACGGAGAAGGTGAACCACGAGGATGTGGTGTTGGTGGATGGGTATGAGGGACGGGTGATTCTCAACCCGAGCGAGGATACGCTTTTTAAGTACGGCAAGCTGAAGATTGAGCGCAAGGGACTCGAGGATAAGATGATCAAGTTGGCCCAAAAGGCCTCAACGACGAAGGACGGTCACAAGATTCAGCTCATGGCGAATATCGAAAAGCCGGAGGAGGCGAAGCGCGCCTTGGAGATGGGGGCGGACGGTATTGGGCTTTTCCGCACGGAGTACTTGTTTATGAATGCCCATATGGCTCCAAGCGAAGAGCAGCAGTTTCAGGCTTACAAGACCGTGGCGGAAACTATGGGGGACATGCCGGTCATCATTCGGACGTTGGATTTAGGTGGGGACAAAATCATGCAGAGCGGCGAGTTTGCTCACGGACATGAGTCGAATCCATTTCTTGGATACAGGGCGATTCGCTTTTGCTTGGATCATGTGGACTTATTTAAGTCTCAGCTGAGGGCCATTTTGCGGGCGAGTATTTTTGGGAATGTTCGCTTGATGTACCCGATGATAAGCGGGCAGCCTGAGCTGCAGCAAGCGAATCAGATTTTAGAGGACTGCAAGCACGAGCTGGCAGAAGAGGGAGTAAAATTCAACTCGGATATTAAGGCGGGGTCGATGATCGAAATTCCCTCGGCGGCCATCGCGAGCGACTTGTTGGTGAATGACACCGACTTCTTCAGTATTGGGACAAACGACTTGATCCAGTACACGATCGCTGTGGATCGCTTGAATGACCGCGTTGCCCATTTGTACGAGCCTACCCATCCGGCGATCCTGCGGGTGATCGAGACGGTTATCCGGAATGCGAAGGAAGGGAATATTGGTGTTGGCTTGTGCGGCGAAGTTGCCGGGGACCCCGTGATGGTTCCTTTGCTAATTGGCTTTGGCGTCGATTCTTTGAGCATGTCGGCTGGTTTGCTTCCAAACGTGAAGTACGTGGTTCAGCACATGACTTTGGACGAGGCCGAGGAGTTAGCGAAAATGGCGCTTGCGGAGCCTGATTCGACGAAGATTCTCGAGAGTCTTCTGGATTTCTACACGACCCGCATGGCGGAGTTGTATTAGGCCAATAAGGAAGAATACGGAGCGAAGAAGTGACTAGCGGTTGGCTTTGTTGCCAGTGGCGAGGAGGGTTTCGAAGTTAGGCTCGGCATCTTCTTTGGAAACCACGGAGACTTCCACGTTTTCGAAGCCAGCCTCTTTAAGCCAGGAGTGGAGTTTGTTCTCGCCAAAACCTAGCCGGGTGTCGGCATAGAGTTCCCGGGCCTTCTCGAATGAATGCTCTTTTAAGTCGAGGATGACGATGCGCCCGTTGGGTTTAAGTATGCGGGCGGCTTCGGCGATGGCGCGTTCGGGACGATCTGCGTGGTGGAGGGCTTGGCTAAGGAGAGCGAGATGAACGGATTGGTCGGGCAAGGGCACTTTTTCTATATCGCCCAAAATGTATTCAAGATTTTCCAACGCGTTTGTTTGGGCTAGTTCGGTGCCGACTTCGACCATCTTAGGCGAGCTGTCGATGCAGTAGACGCGCTCGGCTCGCTTGGCGAGCAGTTGAGAGATAAGGCCTTCGCCTGCGCCGAGATCGGCTACCTTGATTTTTGGAACGAGATGAAGGAGGAAGTGGCCGATGCCTTCCCAGGAGCGTCCGGGGCAATAGTTCTTTCCGAGTCGGCCTGCAATGAGGTTGAAGTACTCTTCAGATTTACGGCGTCGCTTGGAAATGATGCGGTCGAGATTCTCTTGGTCTTCGCTGAATTCAGGGGCTCCGTTGACGGCGTCGCGAGCAGCGGAGATAAGATTGGTTGCCGCTTTGGAAAGGTTTGGCGTAAGGGAATAGAAGGACTTTTTGCCGTCGCGTCGGTCCGCTACTAACTCTGCTTGGCGGAGGATGGCGAGCTGCGAAGAAATGCGGGATTGGGCCATGTCGAGTACTTCTTGGAGCTCTGCCACTGATAGCTCCTCTTGTTGCAAGAGGGCGAGGAGGCGGAGGCGCGTGGGGTCTGCGAGCACTTTTAAGATGTCCCAAGACGGCTTCATATTTGGGGAAGAGTGAGTAGTGAATGATGGTTAGTGAAATAAAAAACGCCGCCCTTTGTTGAGCGGCGTTTTGAAATAGGTATTCGATATCGGCTAGTTTTGGTCCACGTATCGAGCGATTGAGGACACCTTGTAGTTGTTTTCGGTGTTTTCGATGCGGATGTGAACTTCGTCGCCGACTGCCTTGGAAAGGAGGCTTTGTCCAAGGGGCGTTTGGTAGGAGATTATCATCTTATCGGGATCCGAGTCCCAAGCTCCGAGTATCGTGTAGACGACAGAGTTGCCTGAATCTTCATCCGCGAGCGTAACCACGGAGCCGATACCGATTGCATCAGTGCCGATTTCGGTGAAGTCGGATACTTGGCAGCGTTGAAGGTCAGATTCGAGCTGGTTGCGGCGAGCCATGAGTACGGCCTGCTCTTGCTTGGCCATCTTGTATTCGGAGTTTTCCTTCAAGTCGCCGTGTTCGCGAGCGACGCCGATTGCTTTGGAGTTCTCGGGGATCTTCTTGGTGACGATCTCGTCGAATTCGGCTACGGCAGCATCGTGAGATTCCTTGGATACGATGAGCGCGTCGCTGGTGGCGACTTCGTCCGTATCTAGGAGGGACTGCACGCCTGGGAAAAGCTTGATGAAGCGAGCGAGCAAAGACTTTTTGGTGAGGTCTTCGAACCCTTGGTTGAGAAGAAGGTTGTTTGCCAGGTCTTTTGCGGTTTCGGCGTTCGCCTCGGCGAGGAGGTCTGGAATGAGCTCCGCGTCGTCGCTGAGAATATCCGCCAATGGGATACGTCGCGAGGTAGAGGATTGGAGCGCTTCGTAGTCGATAGCGAAGAAGATGGCGTTGAGCAAAGTCGGCTTGATCATGTCGTGCACGAGGTTGCCGTACTTCTTCGAGCTGCGGTTCTTGACGATCCAAAGGAGCACGGGTTCCTTGAGGTTCTGCTCTGACTGCCAGCGGAAGAGAGTATCCTTGAGTTCTTCGTCGAAGCCGTTTTCGAGGAGGAAGTTCACGCAATCTGTAGTGAACTTGCCGCTAGATGACTTGAAGAGATTGAAAGTGATTTCTTTCCAGTTTGCAGGATGGGACTCCTTTATGAGCTTGAGGGCTCGGGTTTGCATGCTGGTTGGGAGGCCCTCGATAATCTCTGAAAGTGATTCGGTGTTCTCGACGAGTTCGGACAGGGTCGGCGAGAAATCGGCGATGTCCACTTCGAGAATCTTAGCGATATCGTTGCGGATCCAGGCGCCCTTCAGCTTCTCGGAAGAAGTGAGCTGGTTACTCTCGCGGACTGCAGTCGCCAAAGTATGGAGAGGCACGGCCAGCTTTTCTTTAAGCTCTTCTTTCTCAGCGGCGATTTCGAGAAGCTTTTCAGCGATGGCGACGTGGCGCTTCGCCGATTGGGTCGACTCGTATTCTTCTAGAAGCTCTTCCTCGACGGAGATGGGCTCCGCGCGCATGACGTACATTCCAGTCTTGCGCGGCGGTACGGCGATGCGAGGGTCCTTTGCGAGGACCTTTTTAGTGGCAGTCCACCACTTCTTAAACTTGATGACGCCCACCACTCGCGTTAGCACGCTCTCAACTTCTACTGCGCTCGCCGCATTATTCGGGTACTGCTTGAGGAGCTCGATAACGAGTTCCGCGGGTTGTTTGGCGATCATTTCCGCGATCGCGTCTGGTTCTGTTTCCTTGCGAACAAGCAAGTGCTCAGGCGGGAGAATCTGCATCGTGCCGACGCAGAAACCAGGATCCATGCGGTGACCTTCTTTGCCATCGAAATCGATGATCAATTTTGTGTCAGCTGCGTCGAAATCCTTAATTTGACCAAATCCCCAACTTTGGTGAATGCAGTAGTTGCCTGGCTGCATCGATTCCAGCTTGCTTTTTGCAGCTTTAAGCTCGGGTTTTCGCGTGATCAGTTCCTGTACGACTTCTTCGTTCATGTTGAAATTGTGAGTGCAAAGGGTCTATCGAGAGGACTTTTTATGAAGTTGTCAACGGGCGACTCTTGCACAATCTGCGACGGGCATT
>JBCCZW010000206.1:0-7222 GCA_039186805.1 Verrucomicrobiota bacterium | reverse complement strand
TTTAATCAGTTCGCTCTCCTGCGGCAACGATGGCCCTAATTTCGATTCGCAATAGCTCTTCACCATCAAAACCACTCTCTTCGCTATCACTTCAGCGGCAGCAGACTAAATGAACGACTCTATCAAGAATAGGCTTGATTATTGAATATTTATAAATGAATATTCATTTATGAAAATTCATGAAACCTCATTTAGAATTAAGCCGCGGCAACGAAAGCTCCTGCTAATTGCAGCCTTGCTCGCTCTATTGGGCCCAAATGCCCTGTACCTTTACTATGCAGCTACGCAGCCCGAGCTGAACCAGGAAGCTCTCGCTAACCCGATTGCTCTGGCTTTCATGATAGAAGCCGTAATGCTCTTAGTTCTCTTTCTATGGTACGTCTATCAAGTTACTCGATCTTGGCTGAGCGTTCTGCTATATCTTATCCTCGCTTTCTTAGGAAGCTTAGCATTTAGCTTACCCTTTTTCCTATTTAGAACATCGAGGAATGGTAAGACGCAGAACGGGCGATAAGGATAAGCAGATTGTCGATGCATCGATCAGTCTCTTTTTAGAACGCGGAATCCGCGGCTCCACGATCCAGGCAATAGCCAAGAAGGCAGGAATAGCGGTCGGCACCGTATATGTATATCACAAGGACAAGGCTGCGATCGTCAGACGCGTGGCCTTTGCATTCGCCGAGCGGCACGACGCCTTCGTAGCCAGCGTCCTCTCAAGGCAAAGGAAACCCGGCAGAAAGCTCATGGATTACCTTCTCGGCTTTTACGACATCTGGCGACCCTTTGGAAAAAACACGAAAGGCGCCCTAGAACTCGCCGAAGCCGTTCTAAAACACGCTCCCGAAACCCTCGGCATCGCCCAAGACACTTTCCTCGGAGCTCTCGCCTCTATCCTCGAAGAAGCCAAAGCTGCCGGACTCCAAGTCAACCAACCCAAAGTCGAAGCCCGCTGGCTCGCCCTTTGTACATCCGCCTTCTTTCCCCTAGCCGGCACCCCCACCGAACACCCGATGCGCAAGGAACTGGAAAGAAAAGACCTAGAAGATTTGCTCAAGTGGTACCTAAAAAAAATCGGCAACTGAGTGCCTGGAGATAAATCAGATCCCGCATCTAGCATTGCGTTATCAGGACAATTCTCGTGGCTTGAGGCCAACTCGATCATCGTTTTCGATATGTCGGCTGCATTGACTTCTTCAAAATGCCGACACAAAGGGAAAGTCAATCTTCCCAAACCGCAACCAAAGTCTAGAGCGGTTTTCGTTCCGTTTAAGATTCCATGCTTCTCGGCCTTTCGGAGAACGTAGTCAATGTCACCTCTACCGGTCTTCTGCGCCTGCCAAATTCTCTCAGCACGCTAGGATTTCGCTCCCGTAAGAGCTAGAGAAGACTTCATAAAAAGGGGAAAGCGAGACCATGGGAGATCCGTAGTTTCGGTCGTTGGATTCAAAGTTCTATTCGGTTCATTGTAGGCTATCTCAAAGACGAAACCCGCTCGCGCGTCCTACGAACAGTCACCAAGGTTGGACCAAATTTTACAACCAATTTAGAGAAAACCTGCAACATCGCTTTGCCTTCCCAAGAAGGACCGATCAATGTCCATGCCGTTCGAACCTAGTGTTCAAACTAAGCTTTCAAATTCTCCCACATGGATAACGTATCAGATTCTCCCCTACAAGCGCTTTTGGTGGATGACAATGCCACCAATATCGCTCTCGCCAGTGCTCTGCTGAAGAAATTCAAGTTGGATGCGACTATCGCCAGCGACGGACAACAAGCAGTCGGTCGCAGCAAAGAGAAGCGCTACGATGTAATCCTTATGGATTGCCTAATGCCTAATATGGATGGATATGAAGCGACTACAATCATTCGCCAGGATCCGCAAAATCCCAACAGCGAAACCCCAATCATTGCGCTCACGGGAAACGCTTCCCCAGAAGACCGGGAAGCCTGCCTCTCCGCCGGAATGAGCGACTTCCTAGAAAAGCCGCTACGCCCCATGAACCTCATAAAAGTGCTCGGCAAGTGGACCCATTTCACAACTCCCAGCTGAAAGCCAATACACAAATCCCATAACCTGAATTGGCTATTTTTCCCTGAACCGCCTTCTCACTTCCTTCGAATAGAAGACGACAGGCGCGATCACCATCAACGCCATCGCAGCCAGAACGTAGGCATAAACATCCCCCACCGTCGCGATGTTCGCGAGCTCTCCTGCGGCTTCATTGTTGATCTGCTCTGCATATGCGATCGGTCCCACTGCTCCCTCGACTCCCAAGGAAAACCCGTAGCTGAACGCGCTCTCCCAACCAGTCGATGCCATCGAAGCATATGCCTTGTATCCGATTGCCGTCGCCCCCATCGCCAAGAAACCGATCCCAAGCGTACCTAAGCCGATCCCTCCGATCCCCACCGCGCCGACTGTGATGACGCCCACGGAAACAACCCCCACGCTCACAGTCCCCACTGCGTAAAGTCCCCAGGCGAATAGTATTCCGTAGGCCTTCTCTCCACCCGCAATCCAGCCGACAGCAGGTTTCTCGCCTTCTTCCGATGCCGCAAACTTAACGTGTACCAAGGGGATTCCCAACAAGGTCGCCCGACTCCGATACTCCCGCTTCTTAGATCCAGGCTGATCGATCGCCGCCGTGAACAAATCGGGACGCCGCGCTCTTTCTTCAGCCCTCCGCCGACCCGCTTCTTTCATTATGCGAAAAGTCAGCCACATATAGCCCGCCGCAAATCCAGCCATCAAAACCTGCGTTGCAAACATATAGTATCCACTATGCTCATACGAGGCCACAGCCAAATGCCTAAACAAGAACAACCCGCAAACGAAAACGGCAGCCATACCCAAATACAGAGCCGAAACAAATACCGCCTCCTTCCGTTCGCGATCCGTTCTCGCCTGATCCAAACTCGCCCGCAAAGCGAAGAATGAACTCACCAAGCCGGAGATTGATGCCATAAACGCCGCCACGCTCGCCCACTTGAACCATGATCCCACCTGAACCGCTGCCGCTCCCGCGGTCGCCGCTTTCGTTGGAGGCGTCGCTGCAGCGATAGCCGTCAGTACTCCCATAGTGAATACAGAACTCGGAGCGCTTTTCGCCAAGGCATCCTCTACAAAGCCCATCATGCGTTCCTGCAGCATCTTCCGTCCCCGCGACAAGCGCTGCTTGACCGCATCTTCCGAAAGGTCCAGCTCGTACGCCACATGCTCCACCGAACGATGCTCGCGATAATAAAGCACCAAAGGCTCGCGATAAGTCTCCGGGACCTTCTCCAAAGTCTGCCACAGTAAAGCCTGCTCCTCTTTCTTCATCGTTACTTCCTCGCTCCTTGCATCTCCAGATTCCAGCTCAGTCACATCATCCAAGTCCGCCGCTCCTCTCACCGGTCGGCGGGATTCGCTCCGTAAATAGTGGCTCGCCTTAAAACGAGCGATCCCGCACAGCCACGACTTCAGCTTTTCCGGCTCCTGCAAGCTCCCAAGCTTCTTCCAAGCCTCTACAAAGGCTTCCTGAGCCACGTCTTCACTCGCCGCCAAATCTCCCACCGAAGAATAGGCCAGCGAGCACAGCAGTCTCTGATAGCGTTCCACGATCCTTCCAAAGGCATCGCGATTACCCGACAAACAAGCCGCGACCAGCGAGGCATCGCTCGTGTCGTCGAAAACGGTCTTTCTTTTAAATAGATTCATAGGTTCTCGCAAACGAGTGCCCACCTTGCGCCTACAGGTGACGAACTTTCTTTAAAAAACGCAATTTTTCCAAATTCGCGAAAAAACATGAAAATTCCTGTCACCTCCCTCCTTCCCGTTGGCACCTAAACAACGAATCACGATTCGATCCACTCAGACGGAATCACAATCGAAAATAACCTAAAAAGTAGAATACTATGAATCCATTTAAGCAGCTCATTCGCTCTTCGATCGCAACTATCCTCATCGCAGGATCCCTACAAATGCTACAAGCAGCAGAAGCGCCTTCCCAAGTCGACGACTTCAGCAACGCCAATGCGAACAGCCTCGGCTTACCCCGTATGCACGTAGACGATACCTCTGCAGGCGGCAAAACCGCCCCAACCTACAAAATTGCCGACGGAGTCTTTTCCGCCAAAGGCGAAATCGTTCCTCCCCGCGGCCAACCCGGTTGGGCCAGCACCGTCCTCCTCCTCGATCCTCAAGGCCAAGCCGTCGACGCAAGCCAATACGAGGGCATCCTCCTCCGCGTCCGCGTTAACAAAGGCAATCTATCGATTTCCGCCAACTCCACCGAAATCACCAACTTCGACTACCACGCGGCTCCCATCGTCCGCCAATCCGGCAGCGATTTCCACGAAGTCAAAATTCCGTTCGCCAGCATGAAGCGGGCTTGGTCTGAACAAACCAGACTCAACACCAAAACCATCGCCAGCCTCAGCCTCACCGCCTTCAGCCTCCAAAAAGCCAGCTTCGACTTCGAAATCGACGAAGTCCGCTTCTACTAAAGACAGCGCCGCACCCTAAAGCCTTCCCCGTATTCACCCCTTAAATACAAAAAAAGCCCATCACTCCAAACCTGCGCAAAAATCGTGGTCACCTGACCACGATTCCTGCGCGCCCCAAAAGCGCAACCCTCCCAGGCCATGAATTCTCCAACCACGCAAAATCAAATGAAATTTGACCAACGACCAGCGGCAAATAACCCATTGTCGCAATCTACCCGCCTCGACTACCTCGACTCGGTCCGCGCTTTCGCTCTTCTTCTCGGCATCGTCTTTCACGCCGCCCTGTCCTTCGTCCCCACCTTTATAGGCTGGGCGGTCATGGATGTCTCCACGAGTTCAATCGTCACTAGCTTCATCCTGGTCAGCCACTCCTTCCGCATGGAGCTTTTCTTCCTCATTGCCGGCTTCTTCAGCCATATGACCTTTCACAAAAAAGGAGCTCGGACCTTTCTCAGATCCCGCTTCACTCGCATAGCCATCCCCTTCCTCGTCGGCTGGTTCATCCTTCGACCACTCATCGTATCCGGCTGGATCATGGGCTACCAAAGCATGAGCGGCGAAGCCAAGATCCTCGAAGGTCTCATCGGCGGTTGTCTTTCCTTAGGCGAACTCCCTAAAGACCTACTCGTGGGCACCCATCTGTGGTTCCTCTACTGTCTACTAATAGTCACCAGTGCAGCTCTCCTCATCCGCCAAGTCCTTACAATCAACCCCAAGCTCCATACAGCCAGCGCCCGAATCGGCGATGCCACAGCTAAATGGCTCTCAACCTCTCGCTTCGCGATTATCGCCCTTTCCCTCCCCACCACCGCAGGACTCCTTTTCATGAGTGATTGGGGAATGGATACACCGGACAAATCCCTCATTCCTCACCTGCCCACCTTCATTCTCTACGGAGGCTTCTTCACCTTCGGCTGGCTCCTCCATCGCCAACAGAACCTCATCTCCCAATTCGCTCGTCTCAGCATCGCGCGATTCGCCCTTTGCATCGTTAGCATCCTCGCCTGTCTCATCCTCTCCGAATTCCAACAAGACCTCGGCCACCCCGAATACCAAACTATCAGAACTGCATTTTCCTTCAGCTACGCCCTGATGATGTGGGCACTCGTCGCCCTCACCATCGGCCTCTTCAAACGCTTCCTAGACCACCCCAGCAAATACGTCCGCTACATCGCCGACTCCTCCTACTGGCTTTACCTCGTTCACCTTCCCATCGTCGTCTGGCTCCAAATCGCCGTCGCCGAAATCGAGCTCCACTGGGCGATCAAACTCCCCAGTATCTCGCTCCTAACAGTCCTCATCTCTCTCCTCATCTACGATCTCTGCATCCGGCCCACTTTCATCGGCGCCCTACTCAACGGACGAAGAAAACCGAGCCAACTGTTGCCGAAACATACGTTAAATACTCACTGATAATCCTGCCGCCAAACTCATCGCTCAAAAAACGTATCAAGCCCCTCAAGGTTATCCCGAAGGCTCTTCTCCGAGTCCTGAGCAACGATATGATCCAAAATTCCGACCGGGCCATCGTATCCAGAATCCAATACAGCTTGCAGCATCCGTTGCTCGTGCTTCCCCGAACCAATCGGAAGGATCTTATTCACCAGTTTCTTGTGATCCACCGTATCCTTATCGGCCATTCCATTAAGATTTAAGCACATCAGATACGGCATCATCATATCAAGGTACTCAGCGAAGCGGTCCATTTCTTCGTGACTATGGTGAAAGTTATAAACGATCCCCACATTCTCGCAGCCCATCTCCCGCAACGCCTCGCACACCGCGATCATATTCTCCGGATGCCCTCCCCAATTCATATGATTATAAAGGCCAAAGGAACATCCGATCTCCTGAGCCCGCTTCGCATAGGGATACATCCGTTTTGCAGCCGCCTCTACCTTCGCGGCTTGACCTTCCACTTTGGGCGACGGAGAGACCTTCCAAATCTGCGGCTGCATCTTATACTTCTGAAAAAGATCAAAGGCGGTTTCATGTTCATTCCAAAACGCGAAGAACTCTATGCCACGCTTCCTACACTCCAGAATCTCCTCTTCGAACTGCGGATTGTCCGACGCTCTCCAATTATAGGCATAACGTCCAAATCCCAGATCGGCCATCAACTCAGCCCGCTCAGCGGCATCACGCCCCTTCGCATCCCAACGATGCGCGATACACCAGGCCACCAAATTCTCTCTTTGGAAATTGCTAGGAATCTCCGCCGATGCAGTCGCCAACACCGACTGAAAAACGCCAACCAATAGACCAAACAAAACTATCTTCTTCATAAACTTTAGGTACTTTCTCTGTAGAAGCTATCCCCAAACCTCGAATGTTGCAGAGAGAATAAAACGTTACCCCGCCATCGAGAGAACCTCACTATCTTCGATGAAAGACCGAACAAAAATCAGCTAAGCCCAGGCTCTATAAAATTCTTTACTTTCAGTAATTTCTGAAACATAAATCTTTCGATCAATAATCAGAAAGGTTTACAAATGGAAATCACTGCGATCACAACCTACACCACGTACTTCATCGCCAGCGCGTGCATGACAATTTGGGTAGCGAAGACGCTCCACAAAAACGGTCGGCTCTTTCTCGTCGACGCCTTCCATGGAGACAAACCCAGAGCAGACGCCGTCAACCACCTCCTGGTCGTCGGGTTCTACCTCATAAACATCGGCTTCATCCTCCTTTTTCTCAAAACTGACAGAAAGCCGGACGGAGTCGTCGAGGG
>JBCCZW010000205.1:0-7236 GCA_039186805.1 Verrucomicrobiota bacterium | reverse complement strand
CATAACGCTCCCTCCACTCGCCGATCCGATCATAGTAAATAGCTGCTTCCGGCACTAAATAGTAAGCTCCCAAAACGATGGCGGCCAGCAACTGCAGCAGAATCCCGGGCACTAGATTCGCCTTCATCCCCTCGATACTCAATCTCGCCAATCGTCTCATCCAGCAAGCCATAGCTCTCGATCATCGCGACGCCACTCTAAAGCTCAAATCACCCGCTGGAGCCTAATCGCCAGTCATCGCTTAGTTACCCGGCCTTCTTACAGGCAAGAACCTCAGGATCGGACAAATTATGAAAGGATCATCAACGCTCCCCAAACTCGCTCAAAAACTAGACGGTTTCCCCCGCTTTCTCCTCAAGATTTCGAGAATATCAGCGATATGGCATTGGGGGGTGTCAAACCGAAAACCTGCCTCTATTTAGCCAATCACAGCCATTACACTCATCCCTCCTCCCATCCCCATCTATGTCGAGCACACTTGCCAGGAAAACGATACGTCGCATCACCGACGCCCTCGATAGCGGCAAAACCGGAGCTCTCGGAGAAATCGTACAGACTGTCCGCAAGCTCTCCGGGCAAATCTCCGAGGTCTCCATCCCCGACCTTTCCGAAATCATCGGCCGCGACCCCACCATCACCGAAAAGGTCATCGCCGCCGCAAACTCCTTTGGCTACAATCCGTCCGGGGTGGAAATATCCACCATCAACCAAGCCATCATTACAGTCGGCTTCGACCGCATCCGCAACCTCACCCTCTCCCTCATGATGGCCCAAGGCGCCGGCAAAGCCCTCGACAACGATGAGCAACGCGAAATGGCCGCCCTCTCCGTAACGAGCGGCATGCTCGCTCAAACCATTTTCAAGGAGTCTCCCCTCTCCAGCGCAGATCCCGAACTCGCTTTCGTCTCCTCATCTCTCCGCAACTACGGCAAGCTCCTCATGTCCACCTTCATGGTCGACGAGTACCTTGAAGCCGCCGAACGCGCAAAAGCGGATACCCCCGACGAAGCCTACCATGAAGTCTTCGGCATCACGCCCCTCGGTCTCGGCCACACGCTCCTAAAGGGATCCAATCTTCCCGAAACGATCGTCAAATCCCTCGAAAAAGTCCCTTCGGAAACGCTCACTCGCTCCGCTCAAACCGAAGACGAAGAAATCCTCGTCGCGGCAGAATTCTGCGTCAACGTCTGCGAACTCGCTTTCGACGAAGAAGTAGGCCCCGAACAATTTCAGCAAGAGCTCAACAAGATCGTCAAAAAGTACGGCGAGTCCATCCCCGTGGAATTCGATCTGGTCGTCCAAGCCCTCGAAGGGGTCGACGAATCCATCAGCCAGCTCAACCAAATCATCGGAATCAAAGACGAAAAGTCTCCCGCCAACCTCGCTCTGCGGGCTCGCATCAATGGCAACCGGGTCCCCACGCGGCATCGAGAAGAAAGACAGAAGCGAAAAGCCAAACGCGTCAGCGTTGGCGGAGCGGGAGAAGCCGCCTCGCTCGACGATCTCCTTTCCATACTCGCGGCCAAGGCCAAAGCCGGCGAATCCATCGACCTCGGCGAACTCTACACTCCCATCGCGCTTCTCATGCAGGAAGACATGGGTCTGGAGAGCTGCATGGTCTTCATCGGGGAGCAAGACCGTTCCTACGACAACCGCTTTTCCGCCCGCTTCGGTTCCGGTCCGCTGTTTGATCGAATTAAAAACCGCCCCCTCGTTTCCGCTGAGAACAAAGACCTCTTCGGCATCTGCATGAACCGCAAAGAAGACGTTCTCATCCAGGACGCTTCCGCCGGAAAGATCGCCACCGTAATTCCAGACTGGATACACACCTGCGGCGACGTTTCCTCGCTCATCGTACTCCCCGCAGTCACCGGTAAAGAAGTCTTCTCCATATTCATCGGCACCAAGACCGACAAGAACCCGATCGAGGTCGATCAAGCCGCTCTCAAAAAGCTCCGCGAATTCCGCGCCGAGCTCGGCAAGATCATGCAGACCCTAAAGACCCACGAAGGTTAGGGCGTGTTCGAAAATAAACTCTTTGCCGCTTCGAGCCCAAATCGCTTCCCCCTTCAATTCGATGCGGAGTGACAAGTCGCGACAGGGCCCAATGTAGACGCGATCGCCGATCGCGTAACCCGATCAAGGGATACGTTTACATCCTCCCAAACGCCTCGCTCATCGCTATCTTTACCACAAGATCGCGAAATCCCCCATTCTCATCTTCCAACTCATTCAGGATGCCATCTACGACCGGCCTATCCAAAATCTCAATACGCCGACCCAAGGCATAAGCCAACATCTTCTCCGTCAATGCGCGACTGAACTGCTCCTTCCGCCCAATCATGGCTTCACGAAACTCAGCGACGCCCTCAAACTCCGTTCCATCTGCCAGCCTTCCCGAGGCATCGATCGCTCCTCCCTCCTCGTAGCGATGCCGCCAAGCGCCGATCGCGTCGAAATTCTCCAAAGCGAAGCCGAGAGGATCAATCTTCCGATGACACTCATTGCAGGAGGCAACATTGCGATGCTTTGCCAGTTGCTCCCGAATTGTAGTGGCTCCGCGAATATCCGGGTCAAGCGGTTCCACATCCGGCGGCGGAGGCGAAGGCGGCGTGCCGAGCAAATTCTCCAACAACCAAATGCCTCGATACACGGGCGAGGTATCCACGCCATTCGCAGTCACTGTCAAAACGCTCGCCTGTCCCAACAGGCCCCCACGCCGCTTATCGCTCAAATCTACTCGCCGAAATTCATTTCCCTGCACGCCCTTCACGCCATAGAGCGCGGCTAAGGGACCATTGAGAAACGAATAATCCGCATCCAAAAACCGCACGATCTTTCCGTTCGTATCCAAGAGATCTCGAGTAAAGCGCTCAGTCTCTTCCCGCATCGCTTCCTCCAAATGGTCCGCATAATAACGTTCAAACTTCCGCCGGTCCGGCGGCGTGTCCCCTAAAGCCCGCAACGTCAGCCAGCTATCCAAAAAACCGCTTACAAACGCATCGGACCGCGGATCCTCTAGCATTCGTTGTATTTCATTTGCCAATACAGTCTCATCGCGAATTTCCCCTTCCTCGGCCAACCTTAGCAAAGACTCGTCCGGCATCGTGCTCCACAGAAAATAGGAAAGCCGCGAAACCAAGGCATAATCGTCGATCTCCCGTTCCCCTTCTTCAGGCTCATCCAAATACAAGAATGCTGGAGAACTCAACACCGCCTTCAATCCGCCTTTCAAGCTATCGAACGGCGTACGCCCTCGATCAATACTAGCATCGACCACTTTCATCAAGGCATTCACCTCGCTCGTCAACGCCGGACGACGGTAGGCCCGTGACGCAAAATCCTCAAGAATCCTCCGCGTGTCCGCTTTCTGAAATTCATCTTCCCCGATGATCGCCTTCCAAGAAGCCGTCGGCCATTCATCATAAAAAGGGCCCTCTATCACCACTTCATGGATACGAATGTGCGGCACGCCATAGCGAATCGCGAAAGCCTTGTCATCTTCCTTCAGCTCCTCATCCGGAATCGACCCTTTTAATCGCTTCTTCTCCACCTTAGCCACTGCCGTATAAGCGCGCCGAATATTCATCATGCCATTGGGATAAGAGAAGCGAGGCGAAAATCCCTTATCTAGCCAAACACGAGTCTCCAGCCAACCAGGCTCATCATCAGGCACCTCGAACGTGCCTAAATCCGGCTCGTAAGGTTGAGGCAAATGAAGCTTACCGAATCTTCGATGCCCGGGGACAATCCGCATCAGCATAGGCTCATCCGGATTCGTCGTCACCCTCTTCCGATCATAGCCGTGTCGGCGATTGACTGCCTCCGCGAGAACTCTGATCTTATAGGTACCGCTCACCGGCACCCCATCCCCCATCGCCAGCAGAGGAGCGTAAGAACCGAAATACAGATCGCTGTGCGGCGATTCGTAAATATTCAAGTAGCGTTTCCCGTGCGCCCATTGCTGACGACTATTCAATTCCGACTGCTGCCAAAAGTCTCCCGCAAATCGCCATTCCCGCGGCTCTAGCTTCTCCCTCACTTCCAGAGCCTTCTCGACCGAGAGATCGGCCGCCTCAATGTATCGATCCAGCAAATACCCAGAGGTCACCAACACTTCGCCCACATTATCAAGATGCTCCACCATCCGGTCTCCAGGAAATGACTCCGTAGGATCGAACATACTCATGTCCATCCGCAAAAGATCCCCGATCGTGTTGCGATACTCCCGGTGACTCAAGCGACGGAGCACCGTCTCGCCCGGAGAGTCCTTTTGCGCCGCATAGGCTTCTTCAACCGCGCCGGTCAGCCAATCGATCGCCGCCAAACGCTCCCCATCGCTCGGCTGCTTTTTTTCCTCGGGCGGCATTTCGCCTAAATTCAAAAGATCGAGTATGTCCTGATAATCGATCAACGCATCGTCATTTAGTATTGGATACGCCAAAGTGTCGAAGCGACGGTCTCCCTTCTGCTTTTCCTCGCCATGACAATTAATGCAGTAAGTCTCCAAAAACGGCTTCAACTCGCCCTCGAAATCTCTCTTCCCCCACAACGCATCCCCGCCAGCGCTACCTAAGCAGGCGAGCGCTACAACCACTCTTAACGCTTTCATGCCAACTCCAGGCCCGTCAAGGTACCCGTGCTCTTGCTGAAGCTCTCCGTTTCGACGCCGAAGCGCTGCAGCATCGACAAAAACAGATTGCTCAACGGAATACGCTTCCCTTGCTCTTCCGGAAACGCCTTATGCTCGCCCAACTTAAAGCCTCCGCCCGCCAGAATCAACGGCAAGTCTTTGTTCACATGCGCATTGCCATTACCCATTCCGCTGCCGAAAAGCACCATTGTATTGTCGAGAAGACTACCGTCGGAATCCGGCTCCTGCATCGACTTCAACTTCTCCAGGAAGCGCGCAAACTGCTGCATCTGATAATACTCGATCGTCACCAAGCCTTCGATCTTCTCCGGCTTCTTCCCGTGATGCGAGAAGCCGTGATAACCGCCTCTCAGACCAAAGTAAGAAGTATCCAGATCCGCTCCCGCCATTTCAAAAGTCGCAATCCGCGTCGAGTCCGTCTCCAAAGCCGCCAGTATCAAGTCATACAATACAGGAATATCTTCCACCATGCTCCGATCCTCAGGCTCCTCCATGGTGGGTTTCGGCTTCGAGACCTTGCTCCATCGCTTATCCAATTCCAGTTGCGTCTCCACATCGCGAATCGAACCCAAATACTCTTCCAGCTTCTCCTTGTCTCGCTGACTCAAGCGGCGCTCCAAGTCCTTTGTCTGCTCGGAAACCGAATCCAAAATCGAGCGCTTCAAAGCGAAGCTCTCCGCAGCCTCTTCCTGAGCTGCCATAGATTCGTTGATAAACAATTTTCGAAACAACTCCCTTGGCCCCTCGATCGGAGGGACCCGGACCCCAGAACGCGTCCAGCACATGCGACACCCGCCATGCAAGCCGTCCTCAGATCCCACCGTCAGTGAAGGAAAACGCGTCGACGCCCCGACATGCTCCGCCGCCCGCTGATCTACGCTAATATTTCCCTCCGGCATTCCCTTCGCATCCGCCAGCTTCACCCCACTCAAAAACGAGTGCACCGCAAAGTGTCCCCCCTTCACCGCATGATCTAAATGCGAGAATACCGAAAAGTCCCTTCGCATCGCCGCCAAAGGCTCCAACAGATGCGTCATCCCATAGTTAGGCCCTGTTTCCTTTGGAAAGAAGTAGTCAGGATACATACCAAACGAGTTGCCGATGCAAACCATTCGCATCGGGGCCCCTCGCTTTGCCGGGCCCACCAAAGCAGTCCCGCTCCGACTCGCCACGGACTCCAGAGCCGGTAAGGCCAAAGTTGCAAAAGCGGATTTCAGGAAAACACGTCGATTCATAGGGCAAAGAAGAAAGAAAGCTCCCCTACCAAAATGCCCGCTCACAGGAAGCGATTGCCATCCGCAAATCGCAATAACGCGCCTGAAAGGAACAAGTCGGCCCGGAAACCATAAACGAATCGCGGAAATCCGCCAACCGTTACGGAAAATCACCCCACAACCCCCATCAGGCGGCAGCCGTATGCATCAACAGGGCCAAGCAAGAAGACGGCCCTCAGCAGCAACCCAGCCCATGCAGCGTCTACTATCAAAACAAAGATCCCTACGACCTTCACCCGCTCGCGGCACTCGCATCAAAAGTGACAATCTGCCAACAACAAACAAGTCCCCAACACCACCCTACTCTTCGGCTGATGCTCGAAAATACCCACCTCGAAAGAGCCACCCCAAATCACACGAATCTCCCAATTCGTAATGAAATTCTCTATACAAACCCTCTTTATCTAATCCCATCTCGCATCGCGAAGGCGCATCCGTTGGGTGAGCATAAGCCTGACGACTCCCTTATTCCAATCGACGCTGCAACGTCTCTTCCTTGCCATAGCATTATCCCCTACCTTAGAGAATCCCGTGCCCACTTTTTCAGGGCGCATCAAAAGTGATACAACGAGGATCAGTGCGGAGCGCTGCGCTCAGTTGTATCCACTGACTCGTTGGCAATGGATAAGTTATCTATGTTCTTTAGGAGAACAAGTCGATAAGATCCAAAACTCTTACCCAGTATCATTTTTACTGGTACGATCGAAACTCCAAAGCCGATCACAAACCCTATTGCCCCTCCGATAATTCTGATAATCTGTAAATCGACGCCAATCATCCCAAGAATCGCACCAACGACAAAGCTCACAATGAAGGAAGCAGCAAAGCCAACAATTACTGCTACTAGGTTTCTCCATAAATACGACCACCAAACTCTAGTGGCCCGCTTCCAGGTAACTTCTAGGATTCTTTCTTCTAGGTCAGTGCTCATAATCTAATTTGTTTTGCCAACCCATTACTCAGGAGACGGAAGCACAGGGCTCGTTTCCCGAAGAAGATTGTTCTGAATCAATCAATGATTGCCGAAGGTTTAGAAACGAGTTCCAAACTGCATGATCAAATTTTTTTCGATCTATTGCTTGGAATTGCCGATCACTTATTCGTCTGTCAAGTAAGGCTGTTGACGCGATGATAACATTATCTGAATCAATTGCCTCATGAGGTTCAAGAAACATGAACTCGGCTAATGCCGATCCTATATCCTTCGGATGCAACACTTCGCTGCCCCCTAAAACGGAACAGTTGAAAATAACTTCTCGATCCACAGTGATCTTTGCATTGGGACCTGAAAATCCTTTCGCGCCGCTG
>JBCCZW010000204.1:0-7248 GCA_039186805.1 Verrucomicrobiota bacterium | reverse complement strand
GCCTGGCGAAAGGAGCTGACATCCTCGTGCATTCCTCGACCCACCCCAATATGGGACCTGACGCTGGCGGCGGCATGCCCCCACGTATATTCTTCCGTCAAAGCACCGTAGACGACCTCGGAGCGATGGCTGAGCGAGCGGGGATCCGCTACTATATGCTCACCCATCTCACTCCACCCATTGGCCAAGAGAACCGAAAAGACGGATGGCAAATCCCCGGCGCCCCCTTATCCAAAGAAGACTTCACCGAAGCAGTCCGCCAAGGCGGCTTCACCGGAAATATAATCGTCGGCACCGACCTCGCTACGGTCAGAATACCTTAGCATTGTACAAAGGCTGAGCGCCAAAGAGCCGAAGACTTCCAACACTAACTCCTCCCTCATTTAACAGAAAATTTCTTCTATCCTCTATCTTCATCATCATCTTCTATCGCCCTCCCGAAGAAGTTTCCAATTGTATACCAATCACACTCTCCCTAATCCCGCAGCATCATACTTCTTCTTCGCCTCCAGCAAAGTTTCCACCACGCCAATCGGCAATGACCTCGCTGGTCCCGGCACTGTCTTGTAGGGTTTCGGAATCACCATTTCCTCGTCGGTCGCTCGCAACCAGCGTAGCCGCTCCAAATCGAGATCTGCAAAAATCAAGCCCTCACCCTTTCTCTCCGCCAAAACGCCTTCCGGACCAAAAGCCACGCAGATCCCATCTTCTTTCCCAAACAAATTGATGCTCGCCGCAGTGAACGCCGTGTTCTCGATCGCTCTTGCCGCAATCAACGTCCGCCATGAATCGGTCAATTCATAGAGCAGCGCCCCAACCGGATAAACAATCAACTCGGCCCCTTCCAAAGCCAGCGTTCGCCCCACCTCGGGAAACCAAGCTTCCCAGCAAATCGCCAAGCCGATCTTCAAGCCGCCGCAATCGACTACCGAGATTCCCTCGCCAGGCGACCACGGCTCGCCGCAAGCGGGAATACGTTTACGATAGTCCGCCACGATTTCTCCCTCCGGCGAAGCGATTCGCAAAGTATTGAAGAGCTTCTCATCTTCCTCTTCCGCCGCGCCGAACACCACCCAGACCCCTGATTCCTTCGCCGCCTCGCTCATCGCCGCCATCGTTTCCTCCAAAGAGAAGCAATCGACATCCGGCGTAAATGGCCCCGGATACAACTCTGGAAACACGACGTACTCCGCTTCGCCCTCCGCCGCCTGCTTCACCCAATCGCCCGCATTCGAAAGCTGCGCATCCTCCGGAGGCGTCGACCCATCAAAGTGCGCAGCGAAAACACGCGACCAACTTCGAATCAAATTCCGAGGATGAACCAGAGCGACTTTCTTCACGGACATAACGCCTAGTCAGCGAGAACTGTGCCACAGATAAGAGCCTACAAAGCCATCGCTTTTCGAAAGAAATCCGAACATCGCTCATTCCTCGCTTGATCCGCTTCGCCGCAATGATCCCCGCCAAGGCGGGGCAATGATATAGAATCATCGCCGACGCAGTCGGATCATTGCCCGAAACGAAGTGCAGGGATCAAGCGAGGAAAGAGCGATGTTAAAACCAAACTCACCATGCCCCCGAACCTCCATTCCGGCTTGGTATATTTTTAGCTAGTAGCCAGAGCATGAGATCTCCCAACCGCATACCATCTTCGTTCAAGCGGCTCCTGATCGCTTTAGTCGCAACCTTCGCCCTTGGTTTCCTAGCGGGTTGCGGGGGCGGGTCGTCCGACGAAACCGCCGAAGAGGGTAAGGTAGCCGCCATCGTTCTGCCAGGAGCCATTAGCGATCAAGGCTGGAACCAAATGGGCCACCGCGGACTTATGCAAATCGGCGAGCTCTCCGGAGCGGAAACGCGCTTCGCCGAAAACGTAGCCGCTGCCAATTGGGATCGCGTATCGCGGAGCTTTGCTGAAGAGGAGGTAGATGTATTAATCCTTCATGGACTCGAGTTCACGGAAATCGCCGAAAAGTACGCCCCGCAATTCCCAGACACCCATTTCATCGTAAGCAACGCCATCCGTCCCCTCGATGGTCCCAATCTCACTTCAATTGAAGTCCGAAGCTGGGAAGCCGCGTTTCTAACCGGAGTTCTGGCCGCCCTCACCACTGAATCAAAAATCTGCGGAGCGGTCGGCGGAAATGACTACCCGCTCTTCATCGCTCAAGCAGAAGCTTACCGACTTGGCGTAAAGTCGATCGACCCAACCATCAAAACCCAAGTGGTCTTCACCGGATCCAACTTCGACACCATCAAAGCAAAAGAAGCCGCCCAAGCTCAGATCGAAGGGGGAGCCGATATTATTTGGCAATTGGCCAACAGCGCGGGTCTGGGAGTGATAGAGGCATGTAAAGAGGCAGGCATCGACGTCTTCGGTTGGGGCATCGACCAGAGTCACGTGGCTCCCGAAGCCGTCATCACCACCCAACGCGTCGACGTTGGAGCCGCTTTCGCCGAAGTCGCCACCCAAATTCTAGACGGTTCTTTCAAAGGGGGCGTAGTCTCCTTCGGCGTCGAATCTCCAGCCGCGGGGCTAGCTGCCTATCGAGAAGACGTCCCGCAAGAACACCGCGATGTCGTGGAAAAGTGGAGACAATCCATCGCGGATGGCAAAGTAACCGTACCTCTTATGAAAACCCGCAACGCCTCAGAAGGAACGGACGCTCTCGCGCTTCCATGAATGAAGCCAATCTGGAAACGCCTCTGCTACGGGCCCGCGATCTGACCAAGATCTACCCCGGAATCGTCGCCAACGACGGCGTCGACATCGATCTCTACTCTGGAAAGATTCACGCCGTCATAGGCGAAAACGGAGCGGGCAAGTCAACCCTAGTATCCACTCTCTATGGTTCTACCATACCCGACCGGGGCGAACTGTATTGGAATGGCCAAGCGCTCGAAGCCGGCCATAGACAGAAATTCCAAGCGCTCGGCATCGGCTTTGTGCCCCAGCACGTGACCCTTTGCCAAACCTTTACCGTCTGGGAGAACTTCGTTCTCTGCGACGCCCGCAAAGCAGCCAGCAACCCTGCGACCGGCGGCGACCTTCGCAAAAGAGCGGAGTCATTGAACAATGAATACGAGCTAGGCCTCGACTTCAATGCCTTGGTTTCCGATCTGGCCCTCGGAAAGCGCCAAAACATCGAATTCCTCAAAGCCCTCCTCTCTTCGCCCAAGCTGCTTATACTGGACGAACCCACCGCCATCTTGACGCCGGGAGAGGTCGAACGCCTCTTCGAGCTTCTCAAGCAGCTCCGAAGAAAGGGAACTGCCATCGCCCTCATTGCTCACAAGCTCGCTGAAGTCCTCTCGCTAAGCGATGAGATCACCGTGCTGCGAAAAGGCAAACGAGTCGCCCATCTGCAAAGAAGCGAAACTGACGCGAATCACTTAGCATCGCTCATGGTCGGTGACCAGATAGTGGATACGAGCTCCAAAGATCAGGGCACGCCTCTCGAAACAATCAACGCCAAGGAAACCCGCCCCACCGTCTGGCTGGATGAAGTCGAAGTAGAATCGATTAAGAACCAACCCAAGCTGCTAGAAGACCTCAGCTTCAAGGTTTATCCCGGACAAATTCTTGGCGTCGCCGGAATTGACGGCAATGGACAGCGAGAGCTCTTCGATCTGCTGACGGGAGACCTCAGCCCCAGCTCGGGCATGTTCGAAATCCTAGGCAACGACGACCTCAGCGCCTTGCCTCTTTCCGAACGAAACGCTCTCGGCATAAAACGCGTCAGCGAAGACCGTCAACACGACGGCCTAGCTCTCGAGCTGCCTATCTTAGACAACCTCATTCTGCAATACGCGCAGCAAAAGCCCCTCAGCGAAAAAGGTTGGATCAAAAAATCCCACTGGAGGGAAATTGCAAAGAAGTCCCAGGAACGCTTCTCCATCGCCGCTGCAAGCCTTAAGGCTCCCGCGGCATCCCTTTCCGGCGGCAACCAGCAAAAAGTCGTATTAGCCAGAGAACTACGCGACAAAGCGAAATTCCTCGTAGTCTCCCAGCCCACCCGAGGCCTCGACTACAAAGCGGCGCAATTCGTTGCCTCGCAGCTGAGAGAGGCAGCAAAATCAGGAGCAGCCATCGTGCTCATTTCTGGAGATCTGGAAGAGTTGCTCGATCTCTCGCTCAACATAGGGGTACTGCACCGCGGCAAATGGATGGGAATCGTTCCCAACGATACCGAGGCCCGGAAGCGGATCGGGCGCCTCATGGCCGGCAACCGAGAGGATGCCGCCTGATGAAAAACGCCCAACTCGCCGCTACCCTTAGTTCAATCATCCTCGCTCTGATGACGGGAGCCGTGATTCTTGCGCTCAGCGGCTTCAACCCTTGGGCAAGCTATATCAACCTACTAGAAGGAGCCACAGGCTTTGACTTCTCCGGAGGCAGTCGCTTCTTCCGCATCCCCTCCCGTCTCGGCGCCACTCTAAACGAATGCGGGCCCCTACTCTTCGCCGCTCTTGCAGTCGCCATTCCCTGGCGCTTGGGTTGGGTCAATTTGGGCGGCGAAGGGCAAATGATCATGGGGGCCGCAGCAGCGACCTTCACCGCGCTGGCCATGGAGGATATCGCAGGTCCATTCGCCCTGCTAATGGCTCTGTTGGCAGCAGCCGCCATGGGAGCCTTTTGGTCTACACTCGCAGCATGGATGCGTATCCAAAAAGGCATGAACGAGATCATCACCACGATCATGCTCAACTTCATCGCCTTTTGGATTATCGCCTGGCTCGTGCACGGACCAATGCGCGATATGGAAAGCGGCATGGGGCATCCCTGGACAAGACCCGTCCCGGATGACTCTCAACTGCCGCTCCTCGGCGGCAAGCTGCGCTTTCACGCCGGACTCCTCCTGGCTCCTTTGGCAGCTGTGGGCATTTGGATCTGGCACACCTATCGCGTATCCGGGTTTCAATCACAAGTGATCGGTCGATCCGCTCAAGCGGCTCGATTCGCGGGTTTCCCGGTTGCCCAGCTAGAACGTAAAGCAATGGCCATTGGCGGGGGCTGCGCAGGACTAGGCGGGGCCTGCGCTTTGCTGGGCGTTCAATTTCGACTAAGCGAAGAGGTGGCCTTCGGCTATGGCTTCACAGGACTGACCATTGCTCTGGCGGCCCGTTCTCATCCGCTCTTGATCATCCCCTGCGCCTTCTTCTTTTCCACTTTGCGAACGGGGGCTGAACGCATGGAATTCAGCGCGGGAATCCCACAGGCTTTGGCCGTCATCCTGCAAGCCCTGGTGCTCTTCTTCCTGCTTATCGCGCTCGCGCCTCAATGGAGTCGCTGGTGGCGGGAAAGACAAACCCGACTGGCAGCTCTGGCAGCGGCGCCGACCGAGAAAGGCGCAGCCGATGCTTGAAGCCCTAATCGCCCTCGGCGGTCTCTTGATCTCAGCCGAGTTTTGGCAAGCCGCCATTCGCAGCGCCGCTCCTATCTCAGCGGCAGCAGCTGGCGAAGCGGTCACTGAGAAAACGGGTGTGCTCAACATCGGCATCGAAGGCATGATGCTAATGAGCGCCTTCTGCGCCGTCTGGGGTTCAGGCGCCACCGGCAGCGCATGGGGCGGCTTGGCCATCGGGATGCTCTGCGGTGGAATCATCGCAGCCTTTCATGCCTTCGTCGTCCTCTGGCTGAAAGCTGACCAAATCCTCAGCGGCGTAGCCATCAACCTAGCCGCGCTGGGAAGTTCGACCTACCTGTCGCGAATGGTCATGGGCGAGGACCCCAAACCAGTCCCCTCTTTCGAAACCTTTGCGCTACCGCTGCTGGGAAAAATTCCCTTTATCGGCAAACTGTTCTTTGAGTACCACGCTCTGGTCTATCTCCTGTACTTTCTCACCGCCCTCATCGCCTGGGCTCTCTTCAGAACTCACTACGGGCTAAGACTTCGAGCAGTCGGTGAAAATCCCCAAACCGTGGCCAACGCCGGATATTCGGTCCTGTCATTGAGAGCCGCCGCCGTCGTCTTCGGAGGCCTAATGGCTGGCATCGCAGGAGCGGCCTACGCCCTCGGAAACGTCAGCTACTTCACCGAAAACATGACGGCTGGCGTAGGGTTCGTGGCGCTCGCTCTCGTCATCGTCGCCCGCTGGAATCCGATCTGGCTCATTCCCGTCGGGCTCATATTCGGTGGCGGCCAAGCCCTCGCTCTCAGAGGCCAAACGGTCAATTTGAACGTGCCGTTCGAATGGCTCATGGCTCTCCCCTACATCCTGACTTTAGTCGTCTACTTCATCGTCAGCGGCAAACGAAATGCCGCCCCTGCAATGCTTGGAAAGGAACTTACATAAATGGCCATCCCCGAATCCCTTATCAGTCAACTCGTAGAACGGCTCGGTAGTGCAAATGTCATTACCGACGAAGAAAAAACGCTCAAACTCTCCCGAGACTATTCTTGGTATTCGCCTTTCCTCAAAGAATCGCTCGCCGCAAAGCGCGCCGACGTCGTAGCGAAAGTCTCCACTGAAGAGGAACTGAGCGATGTGGTCGGAGCCTGCGTCGCTGCCGCAGTGCCTGTCACCCTGAGAGGAGCAGCCACCGGCAACTACGGACAATGCACGCCTTTCGAAGGGGGTGTCCTCATAGACATCAACGCCATGAAGCAAATCCTGAAAATCGGCGACGGTTGGCTTCAGGCCGAGGCCGGAGCTCGTCTCCAGTCTTTGGAAGTCGCCGCCCGCGAAAAAAGCTGGGAACTCAGGTCCTACCCCTCTACTTGGGTCAAGTCATCCTTGAGTGGATACATAAGTGGTGGCTCAGGAGGCATCGGATCAATCACCTGGGGGCGTCTCCAAGAAGCGGGTACCATCAAGTCCGTCGATCTCATCACCGTCGAAAACCCTCCTCGGAAATTTCGGGTTGAAGGTGAAGAAGCAAAACGCGTCTACCATACCTACGGAACCAACGGGATCATCACCCGCGTCGCCCTACGCCTAGCTCCCAAACGCGATTGGCGTCAGATCATGGTAGTGAGCAAGGACTGGTGGCGCTTGATGGACTTTGCTGTAGAAATGGCTCAAGATGAGTCCTGGAATAAACGTCTCATCAGCGTGCACGAATGGCCCGTTCCAGGAAGTTTTAAGGGAATCAAAAAATGGATACGTCCGGACGCCCACCTCATTTTCTTCGAGATCGAAGAATGCCAATCAGAAGCTTTTAAGCAGCTCGTTGCCGAGCGGAGCCTAGAAGTCCAACACGACATACCTCCCCGAGAGCCGCGCAAAGCCCCCATGTATTCCGATTTC
>JBCCZW010000203.1:0-7267 GCA_039186805.1 Verrucomicrobiota bacterium | reverse complement strand
CGCCGCCGATCAAGAATTCCGCCAAAAACGACAGAGCGAATAGCATCGCAGTCGTAAAACGGATCTGCCCTCCGTATAGCGTGCCGATGAAAGCGAAAAGCATGATCGCCACTGGTATGGAAATCAAAAGCGTAGTCGTCGTGAAAATATAGGTCGCTCGCGGATCCACTCCAGATATGAACTGGTGGTGAGCCCAAACGAAAAAGGACAAAATGCCCAAGCCGATGGAGCTGTATAGGATCATTTTGTAACCGAATAGCTTCTTTCGCGCAAATGTACAAATGACCTCTGCCACGATGCCCATGGCTGGCAACAGCACCACGTAAACCTCAGGGTGACCGAAAAACCAGAAAAGATGTTGCCACAGGACCGGATCGCCACCCGCCGCCGGATCGAAAAATGCCGTCCCCAGCGTCTGGTCGAAAAGCAGCATGATCGCTCCAGCAACCAAAGGTCCAACCGACGCCATAAACAAAATCGACGCGATGACGATCATCCAAACAACCATCGGGATGTCGTACATTTTCATTCCCTTGGCTCGGGCATTCATCAGCGTAGTGATAAAATTGATACCGCCAAGAAGGAAAGCGACGATCTCCAAGGTAACCGCTATGAGCCAAAGCGGCGCTCCAAAAGGAGTGGCATTGTAGGCAGCTTTCGCTGATAGCGGAGGGTAGGCCGTCCAAGCTCCGCCAAATCCTCCTCCAGGCACAAAGAAAGAAGCAATCAAAACGATCGAGCTGATCAAGAAAATCTGGTAAGATAGTCGATTGATCTTCGGGAAAACCATATCGTCGCATCCAATCATGAGAGGGATGAGGAAATTTCCCATCGCTGCGATCAATACAGGCATCGCAACCCAGAAAATCATAATCGTACCGTGATTGGTCACCAGGGAGTTGTAAGCGGAAGGCGATACTACGCCGAAGAAAGGAATCGATTCGCCGGGGAAGGCGAGCTGCATACGGAATACGTAGGCGAAGAAGCCGCCAATAAGGGCCATCGCCATTCCGGTAAACATGTATTGAAAGCCGATGATCTTGTGGTCAGTTGAGAAAACGTACTTGCTCCAAAACGTTTCTTCGTGGTGCCCGTGATCATCATGGGAGTCGCCATGCACCTCAGCATGCTCTACTACGCTAGCCATTGTTTTGGTCCTCCTTCACTTGAGAGTCTTCAGTCGAAAGGGTTGCAAGCATTTCAGTCTTGGATCCCTCGGGCGAGTTATCCGCCAACCACGCGTCGAAGTCTTCTGCGTTCTTGATTTTGATTCGCGCTCCCATAATTCCATGCGCTACTCCACACATCTCAGCGCATTGGATATCCCACTCGCCAGTCGCGTTCGGTTCGAACCAACCTTGGATCACACGACCCGGAACCGCATCTTGCTTAAGCCGGAACACGGGTACGGAGAAGCTATGCATAACGTCTTTCGATTCAAGTAGGTAGCGGTAGGTTTTGCCTTCCTCGACGACGAGCTCGTTAACGCGTATAATATTGTCTTCACTCGTTTCGATTAAACCGTCGGCTCCCGCGTGCTCGAAAGTCCATGCCCATTGCTGAGCAATCACGCGCACATCCTCGTCAATCTCCTCTGGAACATGGATCTTCACTTTGTGCCATACGACGAAAGTGAAAACGATAATCACTACATCGCACACGAGAATCAAGTAGTGAGGGACTTCTACCGCCAGCTTCTGCTTATGAGTCTCGCCCGTTACATATTCCGCCTTGTGACCGTCCCTAGCTCGGTAACGAAAAACCAGGTAAAAAAAATAGCCCAGCGTGAGAAAAAACCAAAACCCGACCAGAATCGTGATGATGTCGAACAACCCATCGATATGCTTCGCGTAGGTCGAAGCTCGAGGTATCAACATCTCGAGGAAATTGGGTAAATAGCCGTCAATGTGATCAAAAATGTTATCAAACATAACCCTGCCCTTTCTAGAAGTACCAAGCTATCGTGAAGGCCGCGACAAAAGCCGCAGTGCCTGCAAGGGTTATATAAAATAATTTGCGCGTTACGGCATACGCGTGCTTCTCGTCTTCGTTTTGAGGAGATGATTCGCTCATAATGTGGAGAATAGTTAGGAGGATGAATTACTGTGCAAGCGTCTCAATGTACGCGATTACGTCTGCGATGTCTTGGTCGTTCAGCAAGGTAGCTGACATAGGCGCCATCGTCATGCCTGAGGTGTCACGAGGATCGGCTCCGCGGACCTTATCTTTAAAGTTGTGAAGCTGCTGAGCAAGGTACCAGTCGTGCTGGTTTATCAAACCGGGGGAGTTCAGAGCGTCGTTTCCTTTGCCATCAACCCCATGGCACGCTTGGCAAACCATATACTTCATCTTTCCGGTTTCCGGATTGCCTCCCAAAATCGTCTTCTCCTGTGGGGCTGGCTTCAAGGTCGCAATGTAAGATGCGACCGCTTGCATATCCTCTTCTGTTCGCATCGTTTGAGCCAGCGGCAACATTCTTAGCCCTGCCCGATCATCCGGATGGGCTCCACGAACCCCGCTCTTAAACTTCTTCAACTGCTCGACGATGTATTTTTCTGAGAGACCCGCAAGCGCCGGCGCATACTGAAGGGCAATGCCCTGACCATCCGTTCCGTGGCATATCGTGCAGTTGCGATAGAGCTCCTTTCCGCGGGCATCTACATCGGCCTCTGCCATGCCTACGTAAGCCAAGGCAATAAGGCATGCGGCCGCTCCGCGAGCGATGATCGTAATGCGAAGGAAATTCGGGAATTTCATAGTCTACGCTAATAAGTGTGGAATTCGGCTGCTAGGCTAGAAAAAAGCGTAGCAAACTTTCTTATACCAGTAAGTAGGAGGAATTGTGAAATTAGGTGGTAGGATTTAAGGAGCAAAAGGCGCTCCAAAACAGAGTCATCATCCCTGGTCCAGCTTGGCTTCGAACGAGGACCAATACCTTTTCGACGCCAAGCCTTGTCAAGGCTAAAGGCCATACTCATGGGCGCGTTTGCCGCCATCGCAAGAGCGACGATCATTTTCCGGTCAATGAGCAATGCCGACCAAGAGCGTGAACCATGGGATGACGCCAGTCCGCAGTCGAATGAAGTTAAAAACGCCAATGTAAAAACCCACTCAAAAGCCTTGTCGATTGAGTGGTCTAGTTCACTCCAAAGCGTTCTTACCGAATATCTTATTAGACCACCGCTTCTCTAGCGCATCTCACCCAGTTTCCTCTGAGGAGCACCACCCAGTACGCAAAAGAAACTCCCCTACCAGTACAAACAGCGTTCCCGAAAACGGAAGCGAGCGAAAACCCTCATGAGCAAAGTTCCCACAGCTTTCAATCGAAGAGTCCTCATCATCGACGACACTCAGTCCATCCATGATGACTTCGATAAGATACTCCTCCCGCCCGTAGAATCCGCAGAGCTGCAGAACTTCAACCATCTTGACGATCTGATCTTTAATGAGGCTTCCGAAAACCAAGAAGAGGAGCCGCCCGAAACCAATATCGAATTCGAAGTCGATCACGCTCACCAGGGACAAGACGGCCTCGAGAAGGTGCGCAAATCCGTCGAGGAAAGACTGCCCTATGCCCTCGCGTTTATAGATATGCGAATGCCGCCAGGGTGGGACGGCCTACAAACCATAGAGGAAATTTGGAAAGCGGACCCGAATATCCAAATCGTTATCTGCTCGGCCTACAGCGACTACACCTGGGAAGAAATCATCCTTCGCCTCGGCCAGTCCGACCACCTCCTCATCCTCAAAAAACCTTTCGACCAGGCTGAAGTCTATCAAATGGCCGCCGCGCTCACTGAAAAATGGAACATCAAACAACGCTCGGACTCGCTGATGGAGAATCTCGAAAACAAAGTCGAGGAACGCACCATCGAGCTGAACGAAGTCAACCAGCGCCTCCAAAGGCTAAACGGCGACTTGGAAAGCGCGGTTAAAGAAGCCGAATGCGCCGCCAGAGCCAAAGGACGATTTCTCGCCACGATGAGTCACGAGATTCGAACCACACTCAATGGCATAATGGGAGCTTCCTACATGCTGGCGAACAGCGAACTCAATGAATACGAACGGGATTTCGCGAAGATTATTCAGCAAAGCGGCGAATCGTTGATGACCATCATCAACGACATACTCGACTACTCGAAATACGAATCCGGCGAACTCGAACTCGAGAGCATTCCCTTTCCTCCGAATCAGCTGGCAGAAGAATGCGTCAACCTTCTAAAACCGATAATCGATAAGAACGAGGTCCAGTTCGCCCTCGCTTACAGCGAGCGCATTCCTAACATTCTAATCGGCGATCCCGGTCGTATTCGTCAAATCCTCCTCAACCTGCTCAACAATGCCCTTAAGTTCAGCAAAGGACGAACCGTCGAACTCGCCGTAGACCTCAAACGCATCGAGGAGGAAAACGCATGGATCGAATTCGCTGTTACCGATACCGGTATCGGCATGTCCAAGGACACTCAAAGCCGCCTCTTCAACTCTTTCATGCAAGCGGATTCTTCAACTACCCGCGAATTCGGCGGCACCGGGCTCGGTTTGGCGATCTGCCGTCTGCTCGCCGACGCAATGCAAGCTGAAATAAAAGTCGAAAGCGAGCTCGGCAAAGGATCTACATTCAGAGTCTCTCTACCGCTACTGATCGAAAGCAGAAAGGCCGATGCTCCCGAATCCTCGCCCCAGTCCGCGAAAGCTGCCGCAGTCCCCAACCTAGCCAACGCAGAGAAAGACTCTCACCCTTTCGAGGGAAAACGCGCTCTACTCGTCGACGACAATCCGATCAACGCCAAGCTGGCTCGCCACTTTCTCAAAAAGCTAAAGATCGAACCCGAAATCGCCACCAACGGCGCGGAAGCCGTCAAGCAGTACGAGAAAAATGAATACGACTTCATACTCATGGATCTGCAGATGCCCGTTCTCGACGGTTACGGAGCTTCCCTCAAAATCCGAGAGATCGAATCTCAACGCGAAGTCGATCAGAGACTCCCCATCATCGCCCTTACCGCAAACGCATTTCCGGAAAATCGCGAACGCTGTTTCGAATCGGGTATGGACGACTTTCTAACCAAGCCGCTCCGCATACAAGACCTCAAAGCCATTCTCGGCAATTGGTTGAAGCCCGTGAAAAATTGAAAATGAGCCCGAGGAGACGAGACTGAAAAGAAGTCTTCCGCAAAGAGATGCCTCCAAAGTTTTTCCAACGCCAGCGACTCAACGCCTTGCTGGGCGCAGCTTTTCTTGCGCTTTCGCCCAGCGCGCTTATTGCGGATGCCGTCGATGAATTCAAACACCGAGGCACCCCATTCTATCAGTTCTTCTCGGACAAAGACTTCAAAAGCAACGCAAGAGGCCTCCAAATCGCCGTCTCGCCCAACAATACTATCTTCTACAGCCAGGAGCGCATGCTGCGGAGCTACAACGGCATTGGCTGGGAAAACGTCTATAGCCCGCTGCCGCAAACGGGAAAAATCACAGCGATCGACTGGATAGACGGCGTCACCTACATCGGAAGTTTCGACTCCATCGGCAAACTCGTTATTGATGACAAAAACGAAGCCCGATATCGATCCTTCTTCGACGAAGAACAAAGGGAGGCATACAAAACCGGGCAGACGTACACGGACATTAAAAAATTCGGCGATCGCATCGTCTTCACGTCCCTCAGGGCAATCACGTTCTACGATCCGGAAACCGGCAACATCGAGTTTCAAGACCTCGACAACTGGGTTCGCTGCACCTTCATACACGACAACACTCTCTTCGCCGCAACCGATAACCGCGGAGTGCTTGAATACCGAAATGGAAAATTCGAAACCGACAAACGTTTCGAAGACTTCAAGGGCACCTCCAGAATCAACGATGCCGCTCGCCATCCTAACGGCGATACCGTCCTAGGCACTCACACCGCCGGACTCTATAAGTTCGACGGAAGGTCCTTCACAAAAGCTTACCCGAATTTTCAAAACTACCAAAAGCACCCTCTCAACGACATCCAATTCACCCGATCCGATCAGCTTCTGGTCTGCCTCGGGGGCAAAGGCATCATCGTACTGGACGAACAAGGCAACAGCCTCTCGGAGCTGACAAGTTCACTCGATTTTCGTTTCGCTAATCCTCGCAAGACCATTGAAGACGAAAATGGCGTAGTGTGGGCTCTCTTCAATTCCTACGTCGCTAGGTTCATTCTCAATAGCCCGCTTACAACCTTAGACGAACGTTTGCGCCCGCCTCTCGATTACCCTCAAGCTCACATCCACCAAGGCCGCATGTACCTATGCAACAGAGGAATCCTGAGCGAAGCCGTTTACGATAGAAATCAGAGCATTATCGGGTTTCGAAACAAATTTCCCTATCTTAAGCGAACCGTTGTCCTCTCGGCAGACTCTCCAAGAGGAATTTTCCTGAGACTCGAAAAAGACATCTATGAATTCGACGGACAAGACCTAAACCTCGCCATACCAAATGCGCCCTTCCAGCGGATGCAATCGCTCCCCGGCTCCATAGAGAGATTTATCGGCATCGGCCAGCGCTCCATCCAACTCTACCAACGCATCGAGGATAGCTTCGAAAAGATCTCGGAAACGGAGAACTCAGGCGACTTCGCTCACAGCGCGATGAGGGACGCCGAAAACAATGTCTGGCTAATGCTAGGCAAGCAAAAAGTATCCAGAATTTGGATAGAGGGAAATCAAGTTTTCCACAAAGTATACGGCGCCGATTACGGACTCCCCGACGACTGGATATCTCTATGGAACAACCAAGGCGAGATTCTGCTCGCCTCATCATCTGGCGCCCTCGCTTTCGACCGCAAGTCGGATTCCTTCTACCGGTCCACCATTCTCGATTCAGTCATTCCAAAAGAAAAGCAGGACTTGTTTCGAGTGGCGACCGACGCTTCGGGCAACGTATTCGTTTTTTCATCGCATGGCAACGCCGCGCTCTGGAGGAACGAAGACGGGTCCTACGAAATCGACCGCAATGCGCTCGCCCCGATGGGAGATCTCTATTTCGAATCCGTTATTCCCGTCGAAAACGGCAGTTCGATATTCATAACCGCTCAACAGATGTTTCACTTCGACCCGAACTTTAGAGAGCGAGAATACAAGCCGAAGGAAAACAGCATCAGACTCTCCCGGATTTCCGACGCCAAGGAATCGAACAATAAGTATCTAAATATTGGGTACAAAGATTCGATTCCTCCGCTGATCTTCGACTCTGAATTCAGAAACATCGCATTCCACCTATCCAACGATTCCTCCAACTCGAT
>JBCCZW010000202.1:0-7300 GCA_039186805.1 Verrucomicrobiota bacterium | reverse complement strand
GGGAGGATCGCGGGAGCATGAGTCGGTTTGCGCGCAGCGACGCTCATCAAACGGCGATTGATGAAGGGTGGGACGCGGTGGTCGACAGTCGTTTTGCGGTATTCGAGCTCGAGAAGGATCAAATCCCCCTGTCTTGGAAGGATGCGGAGGCGGTTTTGGAGGAAAGGGGAGAGGCGTATTGAGCGGGCTCTAGAAGTGGCGTTCGTTTCTCGATTTTCGGATTGGCGAACACGCTCTAATTCAGAACGAATTCTTGGATTGCTTCGATTGGCGGCTGGTAGCTTTCTGAAGTATCGACCCGTAGGATTGGGACTCCGAGGTTAGGGGGCTCGTAGTGGTTGGGTTTTTGGAGGGTTTGATCGAGCGGGGGATTGTGAAATTCATCCCATCGGGGGTCCTTTTGGCGTCGGTCTTGAACGCGTTGCATGGCGAGTTCGGGCGCCCAGTTTTTGTGCTGAAAGGCGGCTTCTGCGACGAGCGATACACTGTGGCGAATAAGGCTTTCGATGGTGTCGAAGAATAGATTGTAGACTTCTAGGGTGAGAGGCCCGGCGGGCTCGCCCTTGTCTCCGGTTGTGTTGACGATGCCTTCTTTGAGATCGTCTCTGATGATGAGAGGACAGTGGATAATGGGAGCGATTCGGCGGGAGAGGGTGGTCTTACCGGAGCCGGGTCGACCGGTGACTATGATTAGAGATGGAAGGGAGGAGCTGGGCGAAGTCATTTCTATTGGGATCCGGACAGATTGAGGGGAAGTTCCGGTTGATTGCGATAGTAGCCTTCGAGATCCCGCAACTTTCTTTTGGCTTTCAGTCTACCAGCGTAGCCAAGGAGTTCGCCCTTGCTGCTGCTGATGAGTTCTCCGTAGGGAGATTTGCGATACTGGTATCCGATTGAAGACAAATGAAGGCTGAGTCGAGAGCTGTTGGGTCGGACTGAAGTCCAACCTCCGGGTTAAGGTGGATTTGACTATCGGCTGCTTAGCATTCCTGTGTGTTTCAGCCAATCTTCCATGCGGTCGGTCCAGCTTGTTACGGGGTTATCCGTGCGGCGGAGACCGTATCCGTGGCCCCCATCGCTGTAGATGTGCATTTCCGCGGAGATGTTGGCTTTCTTCAGTTCGATGTAGAGCTCAGCCATATCTATCGAACGGTTCTTATCGTCGTGCGCGATGACCATGAAGAAGGGAGGGCAGGATTTGTTTAGATCCGCGTTTTCGGGAATCCCGCCGGAGTAGATGGGGGCGGCGAATGCGGGGCGGAAACTCACTTGGTCGTGTTCATCGACCGGCTGATAGAGACGGGCTGAGACAAGTGAAGTGTATTTTACGGGCGTTCCTCCTGCAGAGAAACCGATGATTCCAATGCGGTCTGGGTCGATGCCTAATTCTCTAGAGCGCGATTTCACTAGGCTCATGGCGCGTTGGCCGTCTTGAGCGGCGGCAAGCCATTTCTTGTCGGGGTTTCGGGCCTCTCCGGGCACTCGATATTTCAGCACGATTGCGGTCATTCCAATCGAGTTTGCCCATTCTGCGACTTCGGTGCCTTCGAGGTCGTAGGCGAGAATGAAATGTCCTCCACCGGGCGCGATAATGAGGGATGATCCCGCATCGATTTTCGGGTCGGGCTTGTAGATCGTGAGCGTGGGATTGGAAACGTTTTGGAGACGAGTCACCCATTTTCCGGCCACCTTTCGATCGCTCTTGGTAGTACGATCGGATTCAGGAGGAAGCGTTTTCGTCTCTCCGGGCGCTTTTCCCGGCCAGAGGTCCCAGACGATGGACTCGGCTGCGTAGAGTGAGGTTATGGATACGGTGAGCGAAAAGAAGAGGAGTCGGTTTAGGTTTTTCATTTGGGATAGACGGAAGGAGTCGCTCTCCATGTCGCGGGTGGTGAAGACGGTGTGGGATAGAAGATGAGGATGAAGATGGAAGATAGAGGATAGTTCTGAGGACGGGTCTTTTGCGATTGGCGAGGGAGCCAAAAAGAAACCGCCCAGTGGGAATACTGGGCGGTTGAAAAGAGCGTTTCAAACTTTGCTGAGTTTGAAGTCCCAGCCTTCTCGGTATTCCTTGTTGATGAGCTTGTTGGCCTTGCGGCTGTTTCTGAAGCGCAGCTTGGGACCGTTCCAGGCGAGTTTTTTGCCTGGGAAGTGGAGGCATACGTTGCCGAGCTGGATCGTTTCGGTGAAAGGGCCTGCGTATTTGAAATTCGAGCCCGGGTAATCGTAGGGCTTGTTGCCGATGGCCGCTTCGCGGAACTCGGTGTGATGGCCGATAGAGGGCTCGTATACGCGAGCGGGGCGATGGTCGCCGGTTTTTTCCTTGAGTTCCATGGCGAGCTCTCGGTGAGCCGAATTGGGGATGATGCGCGAGCTGTCGCCGTAGTCGCCGGTAACGAGCAGCGTTCGCTTAGTGCCGACGTAAATGTTGCCGGAGTTGGCGAGTTTTTCTCCCTGGGCAATTTCCTCAAGTCTTTCGTGGCGGCGCGGGTTACCGTCTTTGTCGGTGTAGGCATTATCGGTGCCGTCGTACCAGTAGACGTCGAACCCAGGCCGTTTGTCGGTGGCTCCGAAAGTCCAGCGCAGAGTAGAGCCCTTAGGGAAGGCGGAGTCGGTCAAGGTATCCACATTGAGCGCTTCCACGTGGGTGGGGAAGCCGGGGTCGAGGGACATGAAGATCGAATCCATTGTATGGCAAGCCATGTCCGCTAGGGCGCCGCCGCCGAAGTCGAGCCATCCTCGCCAGTTGAATTGGTGGTAGGAGCCGCCGCGTTTTCTCTTTTGACCTGCGTCGAGACCGCGGTCGCCGAGGAAAGGACGATCGTCTGCGGGGCCGAGCCAACTTTGCCAATCGAGCGAATCAGGCACAGCGTCTCCGCCCGGCGGACAGACGAATCCTTGGGGCCAAACGGGACGGTTGGTAAAGCAGTGAATTTCCTTGATGTCGCCCAGATGGCCCCCCCGCACGAAGGCTGCGATTTGACGGTTGCCTTCGTTCGCGTGCCCTTGGTTACCCATTTGGGTAGCGAGCTTGTACTTATCGCAAGCGATGGCGAGCTGTCGGGCTTCCCAGACCGTGTGGGTGAGCGGCTTTTGGGTGAAAACGTGCTTGCCGTGCTCCATCGCCATGACGGTTGCCGGGTAGTGGGTATGGTCGGGCGTGCCAATCATGACCGCATCGAAGCTATCGGCGGCTTTGTCGAACATTTCGCGAAAGTCCTGGAAGGGTTTTGCCGCTTTCCATTGCTTCGCGAGCCAGGTCTTACCTTCGGTTTCGAGACCCGCGATTCCTTCGTGAATATTGCCGTATAAACTGGAATCGACGTCGCAATACGCTCCGCAGATATCGCCGTGAGCGATCGTGTCGGAAATATGGCGTCTGTTGATTCCGCCAGTGCCGATGAAGGCCATGCGGAGTTTATCGCCTTTATTCTCAGCGCTGAGAATGGCGGGAGCGCCGAGTATCCCGATACTGGCAGCTGTTGAGGACTTTAAGAAGTGACGACGCGTAATTTGACTCATGGGGCAAATGGATTTGGTTCGCTGTTTTAGTTCATTTTTGTCGAACCCTGTTTTGTTACTGCTGAAAGAGACCCGAGTCAAGAGCTGCCCTTTGGGCGGAAGCGCCTCATTCGGTTACCGCCGAATTTAGTTTTTGTAATTAAATAACGAATACAAAACAAGTCTCTGCAGTCAATCTGGATGGGGGCGGTTAGGGGGTTTCCTTCGGTTTTGCGGGGCCTGTCTGAATCCGGCTTTCATAGCGATGGTCTCTGATGCTTAAAGCGATGACGAGTCCGACCATGCCGGCGGCGATGGACATCGGGAATATATAGCGATAGTCGTTGTCGAATACGTACTCTATGACGAATCCAGCGACCAGGATTGCGGCAGAGCGGCCTAGGGCGTAGCAGATGTTGAGAGCCCCGCTGACTTGGCCGATGATTTCCTTGGGGACGTATTCGGTGAAGAAGGGTTTGAAAGTGATGGTAATGAGCATCATCCCGAACCCGTAAGCGAAGGCGACGCTCATAATATCGGTGACTTCATCCGCCAACCAACCGATAGCGAGGCCTGAGATCGCGATGACGAATCCGGCTACCAGAACCCAGCGTTTCGAGGCGAATTTTTCGATGAGGATGGCGGAGGGTATGGAGAAGAGCAGCGGGATGAGGTTGGAGTACCACCAGTTTTCGCCGTATTCGCCCTCGGTAGCTCCTAGATTTATGGTAACGAAGATAACAAGGAAGCCGCTGCCGATGGCGATGTTTTGGAAGACGGCGTTGGTGAAGTGAAGCATCGCAAACTTCCTTCTAATCGGATGTCCTAAGAGATCGGATACGTATTTCTTCGTGGTGAGCTTGGGCCTTTGACTAGGTGGGAGAGGGCGTTCGTTAAGGAAGAAAGCGAAGCCAGTCACGAGGACGACTTGCGAGATGCCGACGATGCGGTAGAGCATGTCGAGGTCTCCTTCGAACGTTGGCATACCGACTTTAAGGAATACGGCTCCGGCGGCTTGACCGCTGGCCATAATGAGACCGGCTACGAGCATACGCTGTTTGGGGGGAAAGAGGTCTGCCATTAGAGGGTGGTCGGAGCCCCAGAGCACGTCCTGGAAAAATTGATAGATGATCACCAATACAACGAGGTGCCAGAGGAAGCGGGCTTCGGGGATGAACCATAGGCAGGTGCCGACGATCGGGGCGCAGGTGATCAGGAAGAAGGCCCGCCTTCCTACAGGAGTCCAGATGCGGTCGCTCAAGATGCCGACCAAGGGTTGGGCGATGAAGCCGAATGCGGGGTTGATGAACAGGATGAGGCTGATGATTGAAGCGCGGTCGGTGAATTCCTTAATCGTAATCGGCAGTAGATTGATAGAAAGGACCTCGGTGAGCATCAGTCCTGACCATATGACGCAGAAGACGACGAATATAGGCCATTTCTGGGGTTCGGATCTGGCTGGATTTTCGAGGGCTGCAGACATGGAACCGGGATGTTGGCGTTGATTGCGAGCGAGGCAAATCGAAAGGATGCCGCGCGGGAGGGAACGTCCTCGCAGCGGTTTCGCTCAAGCGGCAACCCTTAGCGAGTCACGCGACCAGTTGGATAAAGCCCCATATCTAAGGATGTATCTCGTAGCGGAGATCGACCGCTGCGGAATGAGTAGAATCGCGAAGGCGCCGTTTACGGCATTCCTTTTGAATGTGTATAGAGAAATAGGATACGGTTTTCTCTGGTCTACTGTGTCTATTCTTCGAGCGGCTTGGGACTGGATTTGAGCCAATTGTCGAGGGCTTTTTCGAGTCTCGCCGTCTTCCTTTTGCGTTGGGAGGCCAAGTCTATTTGATCGTCGGGATCCGTCTTCAGATTGTAGAGTTCAGTGCGATCTGTCCAAGCGATGATCTTGTCCCAGCCTTGAATGACGACGCGGGATTGGAGATCGCTGCTTAGGTCTTCGAGTTGCGAGAGGTCGATGTCGTGAGCGTAGTCCTCTACGATGACTTGGTCTCTTTTGGCAAGAGCGCTTGTATCCATAAGGTCGAGACCGGCCATTTCACTTGGGACGGGTATCCCGCAGGCCTTTAGTATAGTGGGCGCAATGTCGATATTGCTGGCGAGAGTATTCGTATTTCGGTTAGGGGCGACGCGCTTCGGGTAGCGAATCATAATCGGGGTTCTGATACCGTCTTCGTAGGGATCGCGTTTAGATCGAATGTAGCGGGCGACGCGGTTAGGATCGGGAACCCAGCCATTATCGCAGGTGTAGATAATGAGAGTATCGTCAGCGATGCTTTTTTGATCGAGGTAGTCTAGGACCTCTCCGCAGGCTTCGTCGAACCACTCGATATTCGCCCAGTACTTTGCGGTAGATTCGTTGGGAGCGACTTTGCTGTATTTCTCGACGAGTTCTTTGCGGGCATTGTGCGGCGTGTGAGGTAGGAAGACGCCATACCACATAAAGAATGGCTTACTCTCGGCGATGGATTGATCGACGATGTCGTAGTAGGGTTGATGCGTCTCGCGACCTATTTTCAGGCCTTCGTCGCCATGACGGCCGCGTTTAGAGGTAATGCCGTGAGTCATTGCGTGGGTGAATCCGTGGTCTTTGGGGTCCTGTTCCCACCACTTGCCTGTTTGCAGGGTGAGGTAACCGGCATTGGCGAGCTCTTTTACTATGTTGGGGAGCTTGTGCATGGGGGCGGTCATTTTGCCTCGGTAATCGTCGAATACTTCCGGGGAATTCCGGCGATTCGCGCCGTCTGGGAGCACGGGATCGTTTCCCCGAATGTTGTGTTGGTGCGGGTGCAAACCGGTGACGAGACTGGCGAGGGACGGGCGGCAAAGAGGGGCCGTTACGTAGCCACGCTCGTAGACCAGCGATTCGCTGGCGAGTTGATCGAGTCGGGGCGTTTCTATATGCGGGTGTCCCATGAAACCATAGTCATCCCAGGTCTGATCGTCACTGATGAGGAGGATGACGTTAGGGCGCTGGTCGGCGAAGGCAGATGTGATTCCTATGATAAGGGCGAATAGGTAGCGAGCGAGTATCATACCGGTTGGTTCGTATTCAAAATTTAGTGATGCAATTCATGCGAAAATTTCCGTGACGGTTTTGCCCTTGCCGTCTTCGGTTACGTAGAAGGGACGCCCTTCGATATCGAATTCCGTCTTCGGGCTTATGCCCATGGCGGTCATGATGGTAGCATGTAGGTTTGAGATGGATACTGGATTTTCAGTAGTGACGAGAGGACGTTCGTCGGCAGTGGCTCCGAATAGGTGTCCTTTCTTTACTCCGCCGCCGAAGAGGGCGACGCTAGATCCTCCGGTGAAGTGTCGATGGAGGCCGTAGTGCTTCTTTTCTTCGATGCGGTCGACCTTAAATGTGGCTTGGTCGCGCGCTTCGGAACCAGGCTTGCCTTCCATGATGGCATCGCGGCTGAATTCGGAAGCGACAATGACTAAGGTTCGTTCGAGGAGGCCTCTTTCTTCCAGGTCTAGAATGAGTTGGGCGATGGGCGCGTCGATCTCGCGGTGAAGCCGTTGGGTAGTTTCGTGTCCATTGGCATGGGTATCCCAATGAAGAAAGGGAACGTATTCGGTGGTCACTTCGACGAAGCGAGCGCCGCTTTCTACGAGTCGACGAGCGAGCAGGCAACCGCGACCGAAGCGCCCGGTATCGTATCTTTCTCGAATTTCCTTAGGTTCCTGTTCGATGTCGAAGGCTTTGCGTTCTGGGGAATTGAGAAGCCGATAGGCTTTGTCCATGGAACGCAGGAGGGATTCCTGCTGATAGTCGCTT
>JBCCZW010000201.1:0-7332 GCA_039186805.1 Verrucomicrobiota bacterium | reverse complement strand
GCAGAAGCGAGTGAGGCGGTTTTTGCGATTGAGGCAGAGTGTCCAAAATTTTTCCACTTCGAGACCGGAAGCATGAGATCGCATGAAGGTGGCGACTTTTTCGGGTTCGTCGAGAATGGGTTGAGCGTCTTCAGGGTTTGCAAGTACGCGTCGGCAAATTTCAACTACAGTTACGAGTTGGAGTGCCTTGATAGGACCGATGCCCTTAATTTTGGAGAATTCGGCATCCGACCAGTTAACGAGTCTGGCGAGGGAACCTGCTTCTTTGAGAAGGTCGGAGGCAACTGAGAGCACATTGCGGCCTTTGCTGCCGGAACGAATGATCATCGCGAGCAGCTCGCTATCGCTAAGGGCCTTTGGGCCGAGACGTTCGAGGCGCTCTTGAGGTAAGTCGGCGTTGGCGAGTTCGCTCAACCTCGGGGTGAGGAAGTCGGTCATAATAAGAGTTGGATGAGTTGGGATGGATTCGAAAGAGGTGAGCTTTGTAGAATCTGTGGGGATGGCAATGTTGGAATGAAAGGGCATATGCGATCAGCGATCGCGTCTACAGTGAACACGAAAAAGGACGACCGATTGAGGGTCGTCCTGAAAGGAGTTTGGGTCATCGAGCTCACGCTCGATGCTACTTTGCGCCGCGGAGCCTAGTTGAAACGGCGGACATAGCCGTCACGGCGGAGGCGTTCGAGCCAGCGCTCTTGGGCTTCTTGAGCCATCGAGGAAACGAGGTGTTGCTCAATCTCATCGCGGAGATCTTCGAGGGGGGTGTAGCCAGCCTCGCGTCGTTCGTCGACTTTGAGAATGAAAATGTTGCCCTTGATCTCGATTACTCCGGAGTGACCGCCTTCTTCGAGCGAGAAAGCGATGTCGCTAAGCTGCGGTATTAAAGACTTCTTTTTTATCCAACCCCAATCGCCGCCAGCGGCTTTTTTGCTGTCTTGGCTGTGCTTCATGGCGAGTTCGCCGAAGTCCTTGCCTTCATTGAGCTCAGCAACGATTTGGTCGGCGGTTTGGAGAAGCAGGTCTTTGCTTTCGTCGGCTACCGGGTTGAGTTTGATGAGGCGGAGGTGGACGGCTTCTTCGTTGAAGAACTGGTCTTTGTGCTCGTTGTAGAATTCCTCCATTCTTACGGGGCTGACGAAAGCGGCCGTCTTGCGGGCCTTGGAGCGCATAAAATTGACGATGATTTCTTCGCGGATATCGGTTTCGTACTCTTCAGGAGTTTTGCCGATGGACTGAAGGTAATCGAGGAACTCGGAACGACTGTTGTTGAACTGGTTGATGAGACGTTCGTTGAGTTCGTTCTTGATATAGCTTTCGGGAATTTGGCCTTTTTCTTCGTAAAAGTCCTTTACGATGAGGACGTCGTCGGTGAGCTGTTGGATGATTTGATCTTCCGCTTGTTCGAGGAGTTGACGGAAAGCAGCAGGGTTGCCTTGAGCGTCGTTTTGGATCTGCGGGAGGTAGGGTTGGATCTCGCGACGGATGTCCTCGACGGTGAGAATCTTGGACTCGGCAATAGCGGCGATACCATTGGCGAAACGGGTTCCGACTTCATAGTTTACCTCTTCTTGGGCGAAGAGCGTTGCGGGGAGGACGATTAGAGCGGAGGCGAGTGCTTGTTTAATCATAGGTGGAAGGCTTCGAAATGCGTGGGTTTTCGCTACCGAGGTCTGTAATTCCGGAGAACTACAATGATTTCGGACAGGCGCTTCAAGGCGTTATTTGATTTGAATCTGGGAAAACGGGTACCGACTTTGATGAATTCGTCAACGGACCCGGGTTTCATGCGACATTTGAGACGGTTTCCTTGGGACTCGACCGAGGTAACTCCCTTTTGTTCCGCAAGGCAGCGCACCTCGGTGAGGCGGAGCAGAGCATCGACCTCTTTTGGGTATTCGCCGAAGCGATCCTGCAGGTCTTCGGCGATCGCTTTGACTTTTTCAGGTTCGTCGCACATGGCGAGGCGACGATACATATCGATGCGCAGACGGGTCTCGGAAAGGTAGCTCGGAGGAATGGCGGCTTGGATCGGCTCGCAGGCGTCTTCCTTAAGATCCAGACGGTGAAGGACTTGGAAGCCAGTGTCCGAAGAAGTGGAGGTTTCGAGCTGGCCCTCGCCTTGGTACACGAAATCGAGCTTGAGGGAGGCCCGGACAAGTTGGGCGACTTCTTCGCCTTTCAGTCGGGAAATGCTCTGCTTGAGGAGCTGGCAGTAAAGCTCGAAGCCGATGCCGACGATGTGCCCGCTTTGTTGGGAGCCGAGGAGATTACCGGCCCCGCGGAGTTCGAGGTCGCGCATGGCAATGCGGAAGCCCGCCCCGAGCTGGTTGTGTTGGCGGAGGGCGTTGAGGCGCTTTCGGGCAACATCCATTATCCGCTTGTGCTTGTGAAGAAGGAGGTAGGCGTAGGCCTGTCGCTTGAAGCGACCGACTCGTCCGCGGAGTTGGTAGAGTTGGGAGAGACCGAAACGGTCGGCGCCCTCGATGATGATGGTATTGCAGTTGGGAATATCGAGGCCGGACTCGATGATGGTAGTGCAAACGAGAACTTGATAGCGACCGTCGACGAAATCGGTCATGACCCGCTCGAGGGTCCGCTCGTCCATCTGGCCGTGTCCGACTCCGATGCTGACTTTGGGCATGAGCTCGGAGAGGTGGGCGGCGGTGGCTTCGATAGTTTGGACGCGGTTGTGGAGGTAGAAGACTTGGCCGCCTCGGGCGATTTCGCGTTTGATGACCTCGGTGACGAGCTTGTCGTCGTAACCTTTGACGACGGTTTGGATGGGTTTTCTCTCCAGCGGCGGCGTCTCGATGGTGCTGAGTTCGCGGGCTCCGGTGAGGGCCATGTAAAGAGTTCTGGGAATCGGGGTGGCGGAGAGGGTGAGGATGTCGACGGTTTGTCGCCACTCCTTGAATACTTCCTTGTGCTTTACGCCGAAGCGTTGCTCTTCGTCGATGATGACGAGGCCGAGGTCGGCGAAGGCGACATCTTTTTGGAGGAGACGGTGGGTGCCTATGAGTATGTCGACTTTGCGTTGCTTGAGGGCCTGGAGGATCTTCTTGACTTCGGCGGGCTTGCGGAAGCGGCTGGCGAGCTCGACTACAATGGGGTAGCCGGCCATGCGGTCGCGGAAGTTGATGAAGTGTTGTTGGGCGAGAACGGTAGTGGGGACGAGGAGGGCGACTTGCTTGCCGTCCATCACCGCTTTGAAGGCAGCGCGGATGGCGACTTCCGTTTTGCCGTATCCAACATCTCCGCACACGAGGCGGTCCATGGGCTTGGTTTGCTCCATGTCGGACTTGGCGGCTTCAATGGCGGTGAGTTGATCGGGGGTTTCCTTGAAGGGAAAGGTGTTTTCGAATTCGACTTGCCATTCGGTGTCGGGCGCGAAGGGGTGACCTTTCTCGAGGTCGCTTTTGGCTTGGATCTCGAGAAGTTGGGCGGCGAGGTCGAGAGTGGAACGCTCGGCGGCTTCACGTGTTTTGGACCAGCGGTTGGAGCCGAGTTTGCCGAGCTTGGGACGGGTCTTTGAAAGACCGACGTAACGAGAGATGAGGTGCGACTCTTGAAGGGGGACGTGGAGCATCATCTTGTCCTCGAATTCCAATGACAGGACTTCACGCTCTTCGCCGCGGATTTCAACTTTGGTGATGCCGCGGTAGACGGCGATGCCATGCTGGAGATGGACGACGAATTCGCCTTCGACCAGTTCGGCAAAGTCGAGGAGCTGGTCGACTTGGCTTTGGGAGACGAGGGCTTTTTTACGGACGGGCGGCTTGCGGTGGCGGCGTCGGCCGAAGAGTTCGGTTTCGGTGACGAAGACGGCGCCGTCTTTCCCTTTGAGGAGAGGCCAGTCGAGTTGGCCGAGGTTCTTGCGGAAGCGGATGCGGAAGCCTTGATTGATATCGCCGGTCCAGAAAATGGGGGAGACTTTATCGAAGGACTTGTGCTCCTTGAGCATCGCGCTGATGCGCTTCTCGTCGCTCTCGTTTGGGAGGATGAAGAGGATCTGCTCGTTTTGATCGCTCCACTTTGCGAGCTGATCTAGAAAACGGATACGAGCGGCTTGTTCGTACTCGAGGCGTTCGTCGGCAAGTTTGGTTTCGTCGGGCGGCGTGCGGTAGAAGGCGAGGGATTCGGCTTCGTAGGTGACTTCTTCGCCGGTTTCGCTTTCGAGGTCGATGTCGGAAAAGGTGGTCCAGCTATCCGTGGAGCCGCGGGTTTGGGAGAGCTGTATCCAGAATTTTCCGAGGTCATTCTCAGCCCCCAGCTCAGCAGCAGAAGTGATGGAGTCGAAGACTTCGTCGGGTTCAACGAGGCCCCAGGCGAGGTCGGCGGGGAGGTGGTCGAGAATGCCGTTGGCGGCGGGTTCGAGTTGTAGGGTGGGAGAAGCGGCGATGGAGATAGCGTCGACGCCTTGGCCGGAGCGTTGGGTGACGGGGTCGAGCTCTTTTATGGCGTCGATTTCGTCGCCGAAGAAGTCAATGCGATAGGGCTTGTCGGCGGTAATTGGATACACGTCGACGAGGCCGCCGCGTTTAGCGAATTGGCCGGGGGCTTCGCAGAGGTCTTCGCAGTCGTACTCGAGTTTTTCGAGGGTCTCGATGAATTGGGCGAAGTCGAGGGTTTGGCCGGTGGCGAGGGGGAGTTCGTTGTCGGCGAGGGATTGGGGTTTGGGGACGGTTTGAGAGAGCGCGAGAGGGGTGGTTGAAATTATGAATTTGGAATGTGGAGTGTGAAATGGGATGTTTCTTATTTGGCTGAGGATGGAGAGGCGGTCGGAGGAGATTTCGAAGAGTTCGGAGGAGTCTTCGGAGTCCAAGCGTTGTTCGGGGAGGTAACTGAAGGTTGCTGAATCGACTGAGTTGGGCTGGTGTAAGGTGTCCTCTGACTTCTGTCCTTTGACTTCTGAGTCCGGTTTCCTGACCTCTGTTTTCGGTCCCCTGATCTGCTGATGGAAGTACTCCAAATCAGCAGAGAGGCGTTCGGCTTGGCGGTCGTTGGCAACTAGGATGATGAGAAGCTTCTCTTCGGCGTTTTGTATCCAGTCTTCAACTATGGGAGCGAGAGCCTCCTGACCGACGCCGATTCGTTTCTCCAATTTTTTGGGAGAAACGGGGAGCAAGCTGACGCCTGCTTCGCTCATGTTTCAGGCGTCCATTCGGTGATGGCTTGGATGGCAGCTTTTTCTGCGGCCTCTTTCTTGGTGCGACCTATTCCGACTCCGATGGCTTTGTCATTGCAGAAGACGGTGATTTCGAATTCGCGATTGTGGGGTTCGCCGAACTCGCCGGTGGTGTCGTAGCGGATGGCGTCGTTGCCGTGGATGGGTTGGATGAGTTCTTGGAGTTTCCCTTTGGGATTGGAAATGATTCCTTCGGCTTCGGGGTCGGTATCCAGATTATCGTAAAGCTTGAGCGTAAGGTCGCGGGCGGTAGTGTAGTCGCTATCTAGATACACGGCACCGAGTAGGGCTTCGAAGGCGTCGCCTAGGGAGCCGTCTTGCTCGCCAATGCCGGCATCTCGGTCTTTGGGCTTGAGTCGGAGAAATTCGCCGAGATTGAGCTGGCGCGCGATTTTGGCCATGTAGTCGCCGCGGGCGTAGCTGGAGCGCGCAGAGGTGAGTTTACCTTCTCGTTCGTCTTCGAATTTCTCGTAGAGGGCTTCGGTGAGGGCGAGCTGGATCACGGAGTCGCCTAGAAACTCGAGTCGCTGGTTGTTTTGGAGTCGGTCCTTGGTATGAAGAAGGAAGGAGGGATGGGTGAGGCTTTGAACGAGGAGGTCCTTGTTCTTAAAGGTGTAGCCCAGTATTTTCTCCAGTCGCTTGATCTGCTTGTTGGGCAGGTAGGAGTATTCCTTGGAGGGTTCCTGTTGAGGCTCTCGGTTTTTGCGTTTGAGCCCGGATAGGGAGAGGATGATGCGTTTTATCTGAGATGCGACCATGTGGGAATGGCGTGAGTGTAAAACGAAGCTATCTGAGCGAAGGGAGAGCGCAAGCGGTGGGTTTACTGGAGGCTGAAGCGCTTGATCATTTCCTTCGCAAGATTTCGGTAAGCGGTAGCCCCAGGGTTCATCTTGTCGTATTCGAAAATAGTTTGTCCAAAGGAGGGAGCTTCGCTGAGGCGTACGGTGCGCGGGACGACGTTGTGGAAGATTTGGTCGGGAAGGTTGTCCTTTACTTCTTCGACGACTTCTCGGGAGAGTTTGGTGCGGATGTCGAACATGGTCATTATGATGCCGCCGACCGCGAGATTGTCGTTGACGCCGGCGTCGTGGAGTCGGTCGACTACGGAAAGGATTTGGCCGAGCCCTTCGAGGGCGAGGTATTCGCACTGGAGGGCGACGAGCAGATAGTCGGCGGCCGCAAGGCTATTCATTGAGAGCATGCCGAGAGCCGGGGGGCAGTCTAGGATGATGGCTTGATAGGCATCGCTATCGATGACTGGCTGCAGAGCGTTGCGGAGTTGGAGGAGGTAGTCTTCGCGTTGGGCGAGCTCGACTTCGATCGCGGCGAGATCAACTTCCGAGGGGAGGAGGTGGAGCTTTTTTCGACCGGATTCGACGATTTGGTCGAGGAGGCTGATATCTTCGCCCATGAGCGTCGGATAGACCGACTTGCCTTCTTCCTTGTCGAAGCCGAGGCCGCTGGTGGCGTTGGCTTGAGGATCGAGATCGACCAGGAGGGTCGAAATCTTTTGCTGGGCGAGGGCCGCGGCGAGGTTGACCGCGGTAGTGGTCTTGCCGACCCCTCCTTTTTGGTTGGCGATAGTAAAAACTGTACAAGCCATGCTGGGGATCGGATATGGAGGGTTTTTATCCTATGGCAATGGTTTTGTTTTTGTCCGCGAAGGGCGCGTAGGGAGCGCGTTTTACTGGGGAGTGGCGTTCCTCGATACCTTCCTAGGTTCGCTGATGATTGGATGGCATGATGATGGGCTCAGCGTCTTGCGCTGATCTGTTCTAGTTGAGGTTGCTGTGGAACAGCTCGTCAGCAGGGGTGGCGTTTCGATAAGCGCTGAAAGGGCTTGATTTGGGTTGGTATGAAGGGTTTGGCGTTGGGGAAGGCGAATCTGCGGTTTTGCCTACCAGTTTCTCGAGTTGCTGTACCGTTTCCTGAAGCTTTTCCGACTGACTGTTGAGCTCGCTTGCGGCGCTGGCGGTTTCTTCGGATGAGGCGGCGTTTTCCTGTGTGACCTGGTCCATGCGGCTGACAGCTGTATTGATCTGCTCAATACCTTGTCGCTGTTCCTGAGACGAGGTGGATACCTCGTTGATGAGTTGGCTCGCATCGTGCGTTTCGTTCAGAATCGTTTGGAATCTCTCGGAGAGTTG
>JBCCZW010000200.1:0-7336 GCA_039186805.1 Verrucomicrobiota bacterium | reverse complement strand
GAGCGATGGAGCGAAGTGCGACTCTGGGAATATTCAGGAGATCTTTGGCGAGGACATTAAGATAGCGGTCCCGGATCCGGTTTATCCCGTATATGTGGATACAAACGTGATGGCGGGTCGCACGGGCGGGAATGTGGACGGTCGCTACGAGGGCTTCGTTTATCTCGATTCGACTCCAGAAAACGGATACGTGCCCGCCATCCCGGACGAAAAGGTGGACTTGATTTACCTTTGCTTCCCTAATAACCCGACTGGGGCTACGGCTACGAAGGAGCAGCTTAAGGCTTGGGTTGATTATGCGAAAGCTTGTAACGCGATCATTTTATTTGATGCGGCGTACGTCGCGTTTATCCGCAACCCCGAGCTCCCTCAGAGTATTTACGAGATCGAAGGGGCGCGCGATGTAGCGATCGAGTTCCGCAGCTTTTCGAAGAATGCGGGCTTCACGGGGACGCGTTGCGCTTATACGGTGATTCCAAAATCGATAAAGGCTCATGACGCGGCGGGAAATGAACACAGCGTGCATGCTTTGTGGAACCGTCGTCACAGCACTAAGTTTAATGGCGTATCCTATCCTGTCCAGAAAGCTGCGGAGGCAGTTTATTCGGACGAGGGGAAGGCGGAGATCAAGGCGCTGACGGATTTTTATCTTGAGAATGCGAAGATTGTGAAGGCTGCGATGGAAGCTCTTGGATACAAATGCATTGGTGGAGATGACTCGCCCTACATCTGGATTCAGACCGGAGAGCCTTCTTGGGATTTCTTCGATACCTTGCTAAATAAGGCGGGCGTTGTCTGCACGCCGGGCGCGGGATTCGGCACTTGTGGCGAGGGGCATATTCGCATCAGCGCATTTAACTCGCGCGAGAGAATTGAAGAGGCGATGGGGCGTATTAAGAATGCGCTTACGGCAAGTGTGTAGGTCGCTGGTTGTTGATTGAGCGTTTTTGGTTTTGGAAGCCGCGGCTCGGTTGGGTCGCGGTTTTTCATCGAGCTCACACTCGATGTTACTTCGGCGGGCTAGGTGGCTAGGGTGATGGAGTTCGCCTATCCGAGTTGCAAGTTGCGTTTCGGAGTGAAGCTGGTTTTGTTTAGCCCGTATGGAGAAGCAGTATTTGATGGGAAATAGCGATGGCTTAACGCGAGAAGCGATCTCTCAGCCTGAACCGACCTTTATTTCGCCGGGGTTACGGAGAAAACTCATCAAGATTGCGATGGAGGAGGCATTTGCTTTTTTTGAGGGTTTCCTTGGCGATTCGTCGCGAGAGTTTGAATACGATTTACTGATTGATGCTTATCTTGAGGAGTTTGAAAATGCGGTGGAGCTAGGTCTTTTCGGAGCGGGTGGGATTCGGGAGAAGCATCACTTGGGCTTTTGGTGTTTGGGGCGCGTTTTCGAACCGGAAATTTATATCGAATCAGGGGTGTTTACAGGGAGTTCGTTGCACGCGTATTTACGATCGCCTCGGCTGAAGGAGGTTGTGGCGATCGATCCGAACTTGACCCACTTAAAGATTCCCACTGAGGACATGCCTTCGCCTGCTTTGATTGATAGCATGGATTTTTCTCAGCTGCAGCTGGATATAGTTGGGTTGAAAGTGCTGACTTACTTCGATGATCACATCAACTCGGCGTCGCGGGTGATTCAGGCGGCGGCTCAAGGGTTGAAGTTTCTCGTGTTTGATGACTCGACGGGGTATGAGGGATTGTGTCAGCGTCTGTATCCGGCGTCGCCTACGATCCCGATGATTATGCAGGCGGACCTCTATGAGGTGAATGATGAGGTTGCATGGACGTTTCGGGGAGGCAATGGGCAGATCGTGCGTAGTCGTTGGGTGGCTACGAAGGAGCAGATCGAGCTTTGTCAGCAGGCCAAGAGCTTGATTGAAAAGGTGGCGAAGATCCCGGAGCTGGAGGATCATGTGCCGCAGCTTTTTCCGGAGAAGATGCCGGATGCGGCGAAGTTTATCGTGAAGTTGAAGTAGGCCTGGTGGGCTGAGGGATGTTGGCTCTGCTGGGTTGGACTAAAGTCCAACCTCCTGATCGCGTCACTCCTACGCCAAGGCTACGGCAGCCTAAGGCCGGAGGCCAAAATCTACCTTGGGCTCTGAGGCTTGCCGGGTCGGCGCCCCGGCCTACAGCGGACTACTCTGTGATTGCTTCGAGGCCGATGGCTTGGAGGCCTTTGCCGGTGATGCAGCGGCCTTGGGGGGTGCGTTGGAGGTAGCCGCGTTGGATGAGATAGGGTTCGTGGACTTCTTCGAGCGTATCGGATTCTTCGCCGACGGCGACGGCCAGGGTATTGAGACCGACGGGACCGCCTTTGTAGTTGTTGGCGATGACGCGGAGGAGGCGTTTATCCATCTCATCGAGACCGTATTGGTCGATTTCGAGAAGCTCGAGGGCGGCTTGGGCCATCTCTTTGGTGATGGTGCCGGTGCCCCGTTGTTCGGCGTAATCACGGACGAAGTTGACGAGGTTGTTGGCGATACGGGGGGTGCCGCGGGAGCGTTTGGCGATTTCGAGTCCGCCGTCATGATCGACGGGAACATTTAGGATGCCGCATGTGCGTTTGACGATGGAAAGGAGGTCTTGGGCGTCGTAGTAGTCGAGTCGGGTTTGCAGTGTGAAGCGACTGCGGAGAGGGGCAGTAAGCATGCCGTTGCGGGTGGTGGCGGCGACGAGCGTGAAGTGGGGAATGTTCAGGCGGACGGATCGGGCGTTGGGGCCTTGGTCGATCATGATGTCGATGCAGTAGTCCTCCATGGCGGAATAGAGGTACTCTTCGACGGTTTTGGGAATGCGGTGGATTTCGTCGATGAAGAGGATGTCTCCTTCTTCGAGATTAGTGAGCATTCCGGCGAGATCTCCGGCTTTTTCGATAACGGGGCCGGAGGTGACGCGGACGTTGGTACCCATTTCGGCGCCGAGGATGAAGGAGAGGCTGGTTTTGCCGAGACCGGGAGGGCCGGAGAGGAGGATGTGGTTGAGGGGTTCGCCGCGATTACGGGCGGCGCCGGCCATGATTTTGAGGCGTTCGACGGTTTTGCGTTGGCCGACGAATTCATTGAAGGACGGCGGGCGGAGAATGGATTCAGTTTGGCTGCCGAGGGGCGTTTCGAGGGCTGTAGCGAGGTAGTCGACTCCTGTGTTTTTGGGCGCGTCCATTGGGGTGGCCCGCCGACGGGCGACCCCCCAAGCGCGCACCACCACCCGCCCCCTGGGTGAAATGGTTTATGGCTTCTTCTATCGTCTATCTTCATTCATCTTCTATCTTGGATGGAAGATGAGGATGGTGGATAGAAGACTTATTGGGTTAGGACGAGATGGAGGTCGTCCCTCCGGATAGTGGACTTCGCTGATCGCGTTCGGAGGCCGCGATCCTTCTTATGGGCTCTGGGGTCGCTCGCAAGCGAGCTTCCTAAATGGGATAAAAAACGCCTCGGCGGGTGGGCCGAGGCGTTGGTTTAAACTTTTGGTTTGAAGAGTGAAGCTTACTCTGCGGAAGCGTTTTCGCGGCGCGGGCGATCTCCGCCTTCGCTGCGACGATTGCCTCCGCTGCGCCGGCGACGTCGGCGGTTACCGCCTTCTCCGCCTTCACCACGGGGTCGACGTTCGCGTCGTTCGCCTCCTTCGCTTCCACCTTCGCGTCGTTCGCCGCGTGGGCGACGATTGCGATTGCGGCCGCGTGGGCGACGGTTTTCGCCGTCTCCGCCTCCCTCACCATCGCGGCGTGGGCCACGGCGGCGTCGGTTGCGGTTACCTCCACGGCGGTTGCCGCGGTTTTGGCGTTGTTGCTCTTGCTTCTTTTCTTCTTCGGATTCGCCACCGAAGAGGGACTTAAGCCAGCCGAAGAAGCCTTTTTTCTTTGGCTCTTCGACTTTCACGGTCTCGATGCGAGGCTTGCGTGGCTGGCGTTCCTTTTCTTCGCGTTTGCCGTCTCGAGAAGGACGGAACTCTTCGACTTGGCGCTTGGCTGCCGAGCGAGTGCCTTCTTCGAACATAGGCGTTTCACGGTTGGCGAGTTCGGCTTCGACGTCGGTTTCGACTATCTCGGCTGAAGCTTCTTCTTCGATTGAAGGAGCTGCTGCGGACTCTTCACTGGTTTTCGCTTGTTCTTCGCGTTCACGGCGACGTGAGCGGCGATCGTTGCGGTCGCGACGGCCTCGGCCTTCGCGGTCTCCACGTTCGCGGGTTTCGCGGCGCGGTCTTTCGTTTTCTGAATCCTCTTGTACGAGGTGCGCGGGGGCGGTCGCTTTGACGACGAGGTCATCCATTTCGATTTCCTCTTCTTCTTCGAATGCCCCTCTGATTTGGTTCAGGGTTTGGGCGGCTGGCGCTGCGGGAGCGCCGGGCCGGCGTTTACGTGTACCATACTGGATGGCTTTGGGTTCTTCTGTCGCGGGAGCGGCTTCTGGCTCGGAGGGCGTTTCTTCTACGCTGGTTGCCTCTTCGGCTACTGGCGCGGCTTCTTCTTCGGCGGGGGCTGCTTTTTCAGCAGGTTCCTCGCTGGCCCCTTCGACGGACTCGGCTGGAGCCTCCTCGTCGCTTTGTGGGGCGGCCGCTTCAGCTTGCTCAGGGGCGGCTGCTTCCTGTTCTGGAGCGGCCTCCGGCTGTGTTTCCTCTTCGCTGGTCGCTCTTGCTTCCGCGTCGAGGTTCAGCTCGCTTTGCGTTTCTTGTTCTTCTTTTTCAGGCATTTTATTACGTGTGCATCGGCCGGTGCGGAGGGTCCGTCGGCCGGTTTTCTACCTTGTGAGGGAGCGGCGCGCCCGGTCGTCGTGACTCTGGGGGGTTATGCGTCGCTGGTTCGTTTCATTGCAGGTAGAGTGGAAAATTCAATCTTAAAGGTGGAGGGTGGTGAGGGACTATTCGCTTTGTGGTCATCGGACTCACGTCCGATGCTACTTTTTGGGATAAAGATGAGGATCTCACGTCACTCTAAGAACTACGACGGACACAGTGGAAGATGAAGATTTACGATTGATTCTTGGTTTCTGTTTCCTGACCCTCTGGACTTGCTTGTCGGGGGGGAGGACTTTAGGGGGTTGGAATAATGGATAAGCTTCAGGAAATTTTCGCTATGCAGGAGGAATTGAATTCCCGGATCGGGGTCGATCTTAAGGGGATTTCGGAGGAGGATCAGACAAAATGGCTACTGAATTACACGCGAGCTATGCAGCAAGAGCTGGCGGAGCTGACGGATTCGGTACCATGGAAATGGTGGGCGAAGTACCAGGAATTCGATAAGCAGAACGCGAAGGTGGAGGTGATCGACTTGTTTCATTTCTTGATTTCGATGGCTCAGACTCTGGGGATGACGGCAGATGATGTGTTCGAGGCATACGTAGCCAAGAACAAGGTGAATCATCAGCGTCAGGACAGCGGTTACACGGAAAAAGATGAGGCGGACTCGCGTCACATTTAGAGTTGGTGTATGAGTCGATTGAACCTTTAGGGATGGGCGGGTTCTAAGGGAGTTCTCATGTTTAGTCTGTTTTCTCAATCGTTTCGGATGGCTGCTTGCGGAATTGCGTTAGCCGGGCTCGCTTGGGGTCAGATACCTCTGGATGATGGCGAGAGAGCTGAGGCTTGGGAGAATCGTAAGAGCGTTGTGTGGAAGATCGAAAGCGCGCGGCGGGCCTTAGGGATGGGCTTGTATGACCTTGCGGTGCTTGAAGCGGATGCCGTTTTGGAAATGAGGGATTCGGTGGATACGGGAGCCCTGGAGCAGGTGCGATTGATTAAGGCGGATGCTTTGCTGGCGAGTGGAGAGGTGGGGCAAGCGTCGCGGATCTATACTTCTTTGAGAGGCGAAGATCTGGCGGACCTACGTATGTTGCGCCGAGCGATGGTCGATTTTTCGCGGCGGGACGTGGAGGCGGCTCAGATCAAGTTGGCTCAGGTGAATCTGGACTTAGAAAAATTAAGGCAAAGCGATGTGGCTTGGTGGAGTTTTCTTAAGGGTTGGGTTGAGCTGCGGTTGGGATCGATCGAGTCCGCGGAGGGCTTCTTTGATACGGCTGGTAAAGCGGCTTTGGAATCTCCGGCTTTAAAGGCTCAGTTGTCGTATTTGGAGTTTCGACTGAAGATTTCAAATGGAGCGGCTTTGGATCGGGACGAACTGGAGGGCGCGTACAACGATGCCGTAGGAACGGAGATCGGGTATGAGTATGCAAAGCAATTGGCGATTGTGTTGGCGGAAGAGGGTGAGCTTGAGCGCGCGATCGCGCTGCTAGAGCTGCAGCTCGGAAACTTGCCGGAAGCGTACCGAGAAATCCGTGACGGCTTGCTGCTGTCTGAATTGACTTTGGCGACGGTGAATCGGGTGGAAGGGCAGGATGCTGCGGAAAACCTGTTGATGAATGGAAGGTCGGAGGCCCTGATGAGGGCGGGCCTTCAGCAATTAGTTTCGAGTAGCATGGGACAGGGTGGCGACCTTGAGGAGTTTTTACGGGAACGGTTGGATGCGATTATCGTGGTGGGGGCGGGGCATCCCCTTTTGGATGAGACATATTATTATCGGGGCGCTTTGAATTTCTTTACCGGGGACTTTGATGCTGCGGAAGAGGATGCGAGACGATTCGAGGAGTTGTTTCCCGAGTCAGAGTATCGTCGAGGGGTTTATGCCTTGAGGGCTTCAACGGCTTGGAGGTCCCATCTCTATCGTACGGCGGCAAGCGCTTTGTCGCGCTTGAGAAATGAATACGCCGAACGCTATGAGAGTACTGCCTTGGCGGCTTTGATTGCGGACTGCTATTTTAGGGCGGGAGTCCAAGGGAACTCGGCTGAGGATTTCCGGAGCGCGGCGGGCGCCTACAGAGATGCGATTGAACCGATGTCGAAGGGAAAGGAAGCGGGCGAAACCTTTTATCAATTGGTATTGTCGTATTTAAAAAGCGGAGACATTGAGGAAGCTCGTCGAATGGTTGACAGCCCTGACCTGAGAGCGAAGGCAAGTAGCCGCTATTTGTGGCGGGCGGAGTGGATGCTTTTGGAGGCAATGCGGGCTTCGGTTGATTTTGCGCATCAGGCGTACCAGCGAGTCCAGGTTGATGTGAATGCAGTCCATAACGACGATGAACTTCATTTGAGGTTTTTGTGGATGGGTACGAAGTTGACTTTGGAAGCCGGCGAACCGGACGAAACGAAAGAATGGGCGGACCGTTTTGAGTCGTTTGTCGTGGGGGTGCCTGAAGGTACTTTCGAAGAGGAATTGATTGGCGAGGCCCGTTCCAGCGTTTTACTGACTTTGGCCGACTCCTACTTTGCGATTGATGATGCTGAAGAGGCTATCAAAGTTTTGAATACGCTTCGCGAGGAGTACGCTCAATTCGAG
>JBCCZW010000199.1:0-7355 GCA_039186805.1 Verrucomicrobiota bacterium | reverse complement strand
GCTCTTCCGATCTGTGGTAGAGAATACGGCCGTTATCGAAGACGGTGTTCATGACGGTATCGGGATGAGCGACTTGATCTGCTTGTAAGGCGACGGTTTGATAGCCGTCGGGCGTTTGGACGAGATCGAGACGGCCGGCTTTGCTTTGCTTGCCTTTGTCGGTGACCGGATCTTTGCGTACATCGATGCGGCCGAGCCCTTCGATTGCGGCAGAGCAGCACTTGAAGGCCCACTTTTGCGTGTCTCGATCGACCTTTTGGAGGAGTCCGCCGCCGCTACCGAAAGCGATGTTGGTAGCGCTGTAGCCGGCGGCCTGCATATCGGCGAGTATCTTTTCAGTCATGGGCCGGTCGATGCCGTCGCCTTGGATAAGGCGGAAGTAATCGGGGAGGACTTTATAGCCTTTTGCATTGGTCCGCATGCCGATTTTTCTTTCGAAGATTTGGAGGCACTTGACGACCACTTCTGGCAGGTATCCGGAATCTGGGCGCACGATGAGCGTGCCGCCGCTTTCTCGGACGAGCGTGTGGAGGCGCGGGCCGCACCAGCCATTTTCAATGGCGTTGTAGATGTCGAAACTGTCGCTCACGCAGGCAGCCATCTTGGGGACGCCTTCTGGATGATCGGGAGCGTAAAGGTAAGTTTTCACGAGGTTCTCGTAGGCATCGAATTCGCGTTCCTTGCCCCACATGGTGATAGTGCTGTGTTCGGCGGCAGGAATGCTGAAGCCGGCCATCTCGCAGTCGTAATAATGGTTGGCGGCGCGGATTCCTTCAAGGGTGTCGCTTCCCATGAAGCTTAGGAGATGAGCGGCGCCGCCGAGTCGACTTTGCTCGAGGGTGGCCACTCCGCGGGCTCCAAAGTCATGCAGCTTGAAAGCGATTTCGGCCTCCGGGTCTTCAGCAGTCTGCTCGAGGTAGGCTTGAATGATCTTTTTGGATTCGCGACTGGTAGTGGCGATGGTGCTCGGGTACCAGAGACGCACGAGAAGCGTTTCTATGTAGTTCGTGAGCCAAGCGGCATCGGGATCGAGGCTTTCGATCGTCATGATAGCGTTGCTGGTGGGTACGACCATGCCTTCTGGGATCGCTCGGATGCGAACGGGGAGACTGCCATTGTGTTTGATGACAATCTGCATCCAACCTTCCTTATTGAAGGGCTCTCCGTGGGTTTGAGCGAAGTTAGCGGCTTCTTCGACCTTGTCAGCGGTGAGGGGTTGAGCAAGCGCGGTGTGCAGAAGGTATTGCAGTCCGAATAAAGTGCAGGTTTCGAATTCGCCGCCGCGAGATTCGAAGTAGCTCATCATACTCTTAAGTCCTTTAGGGTACTGGTTCCAATGACTCAGCTTGTAGCTATCCGTGTCGAGGAGGAGATTGTAGTCGAGTGGTCTGGTTTGAGTTGGCGTTTTCATTTATAAGTGTGTAAAACACACGAAGTAAAAGTTTTTATACGACACATAGTCAAGTATTGTTTTTGAATTTTCCTTAAGACACTGAGGCGGCGGCTACACCGCTATCGATGTCGGGCACTTAGGGATCGGGGAGGGATGAAGTTTGGCGCTAGGGATTTGAGGGGGACGCAGCGTGGGGTTGCGAAATCTTATGGCATGTACCCCAATGATAGCGCGAATGGTTCCCGTAGGGAGATGTTGAAGACGGTTGGATTGGGCGCAGCAGCGCTTGGCCTGGGATCGGTCTTGTCGAGTCCGGCTTTGGGAGCGAGTTCTGGCCTTACTGGGGCGACGAAGAGAAATCCGTGGATTTATGCGTTTAATATCGGAGATCTCCAGGCCTGGTCGATTAGCGATGGCTTCATGAAGTTTCGGAAAGGGCTGGAGATGATGTATCCAGAAAGTGAGCGCGAGTCGATGAAAGAAATGTTGATCGACAATTTCGAGCCGACCGATTTCTTGCCGCTGTACGTTAATGTGCTCGTGGTGAAAAGCGATTCTGAAGTGATGCTTTTTGATGCGGGCTTTGGCATCGTCAAAAATGCCGACCGAGGCTGGCTGAGGGAGGGACTGAAGGAAATAGGTATCGCTCCAAGGGATGTAACGGCGGCGTTTTTGAGTCACGCGCATGGAGATCACATCAATGGGTTCGTGAATCCGGATGGGGGACTGATGTTTCCGAATGCGGTGATTTATACAACGCCAGAGGAATTTAAGTTTTGGCGCCAGAAGGAGCACGATTTTTCGAAGTCTCGTAGGAACCCGAGGGCGATTCCGGGTTTGATCAAGAATGCTCAGAAGCAGTTTGAAATTCTCAAGCCGCAGATTGAGACTGCGGCGGTCGGGAAGAAGGTTTTGGGCGGAACGGTGGAAGTAGTGGATGGTTTTGGACATACGCCGGGGCATGGATTGTTTCGGATATCTTCGGCGGGCGAATCGCTCCTGCATATCATGGATATCGTGCACAGTCATTTGCTGATGTTCAGAGATCCTGCGTGGTCGATCGGATTGGATCATACGCCCGAACTGGCGGTGGAGACGCGGCGGCGGGTTTTCTCTATGGCGGCAAGGGATCGAACGCCGTGTTATGGATTTCATGTGCCTTGGCCGGGGATTGGAGGGATCGCCAAGCAAGGAAGTGGATACGCCTGGGTCCCGGCGAGAAATTGGTGGATGGAAACGCCGAAAGGGTAGTTAGTGGAGCTCAGAGGTCGGATGTCAGAGTTCAGAAAGTCAGTCGTCTTGTTGGTTATCCTATTGGGTTGCGTTTTGCAGGCCGCGGATAAGCCGAATGTATTGATCATCTTGGCGGATGATTTGGGGTATGGGGATCTGGGATGTTATGAAGGAAAGGCGAGGACGCCGCATCTAGATGACTTAGCTTCGAAAGGGGTACGGTTTACGGATTGGTATTCGGGCGCTCCCAATTGTTCGCCGGCTCGGGTAAGCTTGATGACGGGCAGGATGCCAGTGCGGTCGGGTATGTATAGCTACCGGGCTCCCGGGCAGGTGATGCATTTGCCGGATGGCGAGATTACTTTGGCGGAGATCCTGAAGGGAGCGGGATACCAGACGGCGCATGTTGGGAAGTGGCATTTGAGTTGTTTGCCGCAGGATGAGAGCTTGAATCAGCCGCAGCCCGCGGACCAAGGCTTCGAATACTCATTGGGTACGGAGAATAATGCGGAACCCTCTCACTTGAATCCGGTGAACTTCGTGAGGAATGGAACGGAGATTGGCATGCAGGAAGGCTACGCTTGCCAGCTGTTGGCGGATGAGGTCGAGTTGTGGTTTAATAGTGAATACGATGAAGAGCAGCCGTTTTTCTTGTATTTGCCCTTTCATGAGCCGCATGCCAAGGTAGCATCTCCGCCGGAGATGGTGGCGAATTATCCGGATGAGGATAAGAAATCGGCTGAATACTATGCGAATATCGAGAACCTGGATGATGCGATCGGCAGGGTGCTGGCAGGCCTGCGTGAGAGGGGCCTATTGGAGAATACGATGGTCTTCTTTGGATCGGACAATGGGTCTTATCGATTCGATTCGAATGGGGTCTTGAGAGGAAAGAAGGGGGAGGTGTATGACGGGGGAATTAAAGTGCCGGGTATCTTCTATTTCGAAGGCAAGTTCGAAGGTAATCGCGTTTTGGATACGCCCGCTTGGCTGCCGGATATGTTGCCGACGGTTTGCGAACTAGTGGGCCTTGAGCCGCCGAGCGATCGCAGATTGGACGGGGTTAGCCTATTAGAGGAGCTGCGAGGAAGCGGCGAAGTGGACCGTGAGCAGGCATTGTTGTGGTACTTCTATAGAAGTTCGCCTGAGGCTTCGATGCGCTTTGGGAAATACTCGCTCGTGGCGAGAGCAGATGATCCCGTGAGGCGAACGCATCCGATGTCAGATTTGGACATGCCGTTTGCGAAGGCGGTGAAGCCGGAGTTTTTCGAGCTCTATGATTTGGACGCTGATCCCGGGCAGAGGGAAGACCTGGCAAAGGCGATGCCGGAGAAGCTGGAGGAGTTGAAGAAACGGTTTTGGATTTTGTTCGAAGAGTCTCGGGCAGAGGGTCCTGATTGGGTTGGATTGCCTGAATACGGTTCCATGAAAGCGAATCACGATAAGGTGAAGGAGTTTTTGAGGAACGAGAAGCGGTTTGTGGAGTGATTGGCTTTTTGCGCTTGGCTATTAGCTGTTGGCTTCTAGCGGTAAAGGCGGAGGCGCGTTCCTAGACAGGGTTTGTTGTGATGAGAAACGAAATAGTTAGAATGAGCAAATTCGTAAGCCTGGTGTTGAGGCATAAGCCAGAGGCGGCGGGGCTTGAGCTTGATGAAAATGGATGGGCAGAGGTGGAAGCTTTGATTGAAGGGTCTCGAAAGAACCGCGTGCCGATAACGCGTGAATTGCTTATTGAGATTGTGGATACAAACGAGAAACGGCGGTTTGCGTTCAGCGATGATGGATTGCGGATTCGGGCGAATCAGGGGCATTCGATATCGGTCGATGTCGAGCTGGAAGAGCGAGAGCCGCCGGAGTTTTTGTTTCACGGTACCGCGACGCGTTATCTGGATCCTATTCTCTCGGGAGGTTTGAAGAAAATGAGTAGGCAGCATGTGCATCTGTCTCCAGATATGGATACAGCGACGAAGGTTGGGCGACGTCACGGAAAGCCGGTCGTATTGATTGTCAAGGCTGCTGAGATGGCAGCCAAGGGAGCGAAGTTTTATGTGTCTAAAAATGGGGTTTGGCTGACGGATTTTGTGGACGCAAAATGGCTGTTGCGCGAGGAGTGAGGTGTCGCGAGAGCACCTTGCTCTCGAATTCATCTGATGTCAAAGGCGTCGAGGGGAGGCGGTTAGCCGAGACAGGTTGGTCGTTTTAAGGCGCGCGTTGTCGCGAGCGAGTCTTTGGTTTGTATTGGCTTTGGCACTATTTTGCGGGAGTAGGCCTTCTGAGGTCTTGGCTGTTCATTCAGTCTATCCTTAGTTGAAGAGATAGAAGATGAGGATGAAGATCGAGGATAGAGGAGTGTGATTGGGAAGAGTTTCGCTTCATAGTTGGGTTACTCCGATATTTGGGTAACAAAGGGGTAACATGTTGTGTTTAGGGTTGGCGTGTACTTATGGTTTCTCTATTGAAAAAGGCGGTTCGACTGGAAGGGGTGACGAAGACGTATGGGCGTCACGTTGCGGTTAACAATCTCTCGCTCGAAGTACCGAAGGGTTCGATTTATGGGTTTATCGGACCGAATGGTTCTGGGAAAACGACCACCATTCGGATGATTTTGCACATTCTGCTGGCGGATCGCGGCGTGATCGAGGTACTAGGCAGAGAGGGGGAGCGGGCAGCTAACGACCGTATCGGTTATTTGCCGGAAGAACGTGGCTTGTATAAGAAGCAGAAGGTGGGGCCTTTGCTTGAGTACTACGGGACGTTGAAGGGGATGTCTCGGAAGGACTCGCGCCGCGAAGGCAAAGCTTGGCTGGAGAAGTTGGGTTTAGCTGATTGGGAGCACAAGAGGATCGAAGCGCTTTCTAAAGGGATGGCTCAGAAAATCCAGTTTATCTCAACGGTAGTATCGCGGCCGGAACTGATCATTTTGGATGAGCCGTTTTCTGGGTTGGATCCCGTGAATCTGGAGGCGATCCGCGCATCGATTTTGGAACTACGCAAGGAAGGGACTACGGTGATCTTCTCGACTCACGATATGGCGATGGCGGAGCAGATGTGCGATTCGATCTTTATGATCTACAAGGGCAACAAGGTTTTGGATGGGACGCTGGAACAAATACAAGCGGAGCATGGTGTCGGGCGTTTGCGGATACAGACGGAGGGAGGCGTTGACGATCTTTTCGGCATTCCTGGGGTAGAATTGCTGCAGGATCTGGGGCGCTATCAAGAGGTGAGAGCCTCCGGGGATAGTAATGAGTTTTTAAAGCGATTAATGGAAAAGACGCGTGTGCTTCATTTCGAGGAACGGAGGCCCTCGCTGCACGATATTTTCGTAAGGATCGCTAACCCGCAAGAGGAGGAATTGATAGATGCTAAGTAAGATTTTAGCCGTTGCAAAGAATGAGTTGTTGGTGTCGGTGAAGTCGAAGGCCTTTATAATCGGGCTCATATCGATGCCAATATTGATGGGCGGCATGATTGTCGTGCAGATTGCCTTCAAGGATCAGGTGGATATTTCTGATCGAAAGGTGGCGATCGTGGACCGATCGGGATTCCTCTTCGACGCTCTGGAAAACTCGAACGAATGGCGGAACGAGAATCACGTGTATCAGGGAAGTGGGGACGAAGGAAGAAAGCAGGTGCAGCCGCGGTTTATTCTAGAAAGGTATGAGGAGACGGGCGACCTGGGGGCGACTGAACTCGCGCTTTCAGAGCGGGTAAGAAAGAAGGAGTTATTTGCTTTCTTAATCATCGACGAGAGAGTTTTAGATCCAGAAAAAGTGGAAGCGGAAAGTGGGCATACTCTCGCATATCACACGGAGACGCCCACCTTTCGGGAGCTTCCGAATTGGCTCCAGTATAACATCCACGAGGCCGTAATCGGAAAGCGCTTCGAAAACGCGGAAATGGATGCGGCTTTGGTGAGGAGTTTGAACAAACGAGTCGATTTGACCTCTCTGGGATTGGTCAAGTTAAAGGAAGATGGAGGGGTCGAGAAAGCGAAGAAAGAAAACAAACTTCAGACTTTTGGGGTTCCGGTCGCGAGTTTGATGGCGATGTTCATGTTGGTGATGATGACGGCTCCGGCCTTGCTCAACCAGGTACTTGAAGAAAAGATGCAAAAGATTTCCGAGGTGCTCGTTTCCTCGGTAACGCCTTTCGAGCTGATGATGGGGAAGCTGCTGGGGATCGTTTGCACTGCTTTGGCCTTGTCGGCGTTGTATTCAGGAACTGCCTACTACGCGACGGTTCGCTTTGGCGTCGCCGACCTGGTGAGCCCGGAGATCTATGCGTGGTTTATATTTTTCTTAGTTTTGGCTCTGTTTATTTATGGGGCGATCTTCTCGGCGGTAGGCGCGGCTTGTAGCGAGATAAAGGATTCGCAGAACCTTATGATGCCGGTGATGATTTTTTTAATGGTGCCGATGTTCACTTTTTCGATCGTGCTGCAATCCCCTAGTGGAACTTTCGCCACCCTAGTGTCGCTCTTTCCGCCTGCGACGCCAATGACGATGATGCTGCGTTTGGCGATTCCGCCGGGACCGCCTATGTGGCAAGTCGCTCTGTCGGTTGTACTGACAGTGGGCTTCACAGTTGGCTGCGTCTATGCGGCGGGCAAGGTGTTTCGGATTGGGATTTTATCGCAGGGGCAGGCTCCGACTCTCGGGGTGCTGCTGAAGTGGATCGTTTCGAAGTGAATGGACTATGCGAGCAGTCGGTCTATTGATTCCAATAG
>JBCCZW010000198.1:0-7382 GCA_039186805.1 Verrucomicrobiota bacterium | reverse complement strand
GAGAATTTGGGGAGTGGAGAGCAGATGGGTTTTCGTCAGTTACGGCGTTATGCTCAGACCGAGTCGTTTTACCCGAAGACGCTGGGAGTTAATGACTTGGAGTTGCAACCGGTGCAGGAGAACGATAGTCAGTCGACAGAGGAGTATCATTGGGGCTACATGACGGCGAACTTCTTTTCGCCAGCTTCGAGCTATGGCCTGGATTCTTCGAATGGGAGTCAAGTTGAAGAGTTTAGGGCTTTGGTGAAGGAACTGCATAAACAGGGCTTTGCGGTAATCCTGGATGTTGTTTATAATCATGTGGGCGAGCCGGCTCACCTGATGTATATAGACAAGCAGTATTATTTTCACCTCGCGACTGACGGGACTTGCACGAATTGGAGCGGCTGTGGAAACGACTTTCGTACGGATGCTCCCATGGCGAAGCGGATTATAGTTGAAAGCTTGATTCGTCTGGCGACGTTTTACGGGGTGGACGGTTTCCGTTTCGATCTTGCCGATCTAGTTGGCAAAGAGGTTTTGGTCGAGGTTGAGAGAGAACTGAAGGCAGTTCGGCCGGACATTATTCTGATTGCAGAACCTTGGAGCTTCCGCGGCCACATCGGTATGGAACTTCGGGATACGGGGTATTCATCATGGAATGATGGATACAGAGAATTCGTTAAGAAGTATGTCAGTGGAAACGCGGACCAGGCTGGGTTGAGTTATTTTATCAAAGGCTCGCCGGAGTACTATGCGACATGGCCGGCCCAAACGGTGAATTATGTGGAATCTCATGACGACCGAGTATGGATCGACAACATTACGGAGAATGGCGACCGCAATGGTTCGTTTCCTACCGTCAATGACATTCGCCGTACGCATATGATGGCCGCTATTTTGATGATGTCAGTGGGTATTCCCATGCTGCACTCCGGCTTGGACTTCATGAAGTCGAAAGGTGGGGTAAATAACACTTATCAGAGGGGCGATATCAATGCGCTGGATTACCGTCGCGCTTACCGGTTTTCCGGAACTGCAGATTATTTTCGAAAGTGGGTGGATTTCAGAAGATCCGACCGCGGTCGGCTGCTGAGACTGTTTTCGCGACCGGGCGAGCTATTCTACGACTCCATCCGTCCCGAGGGTCGCAATGCGCTCATCATGATCCTCAACGCAGATGGCTCATTGGGTGGCGAACGGTTGATGTTTGCGGTCAATCCGGAGTTTGAAGCCTTGGATCAGAGTCTTGGGGTTTGGAGCGAGTGTTCGTGGAAGCTTCTAGCAGACCACGAACGCTTTTGGGGCGAAGATGAACAAAACCGAGCCAATCTTCCGGGCGAAAAACTGTTTTTGCCGCCTTTGGGAGTCGGCTTGTGGTCGAGCCCGCTCGGGTGACGTTTTTGCGACGAAGCATTACTTTTTTTAATGCATACTTCGGAAACAAAACATTCTTTTCTATTCGCAAAATAGGATGATTTATAACGCTTGATTTTCTCAAATCAGTTCCCTCTACTCCGGTTTTGCTCGCGGGGCCGACCCTGAGGGTAAATCGAAAATAGATATTAATCAGCAAACAAAGTTACAACCATGGCTGTAAAAGTAGCTATCAATGGATTCGGCCGCATAGGCCGCCTCGTGTTCCGCGCAATTGTCGACCAAGGTCTCCTTGGTGACGAAGTTGAAGTCGTCGCAGTAAACGACCTAGTTCCTGCGGACAACCTCGCGTATCTTCTCAAATACGACACTACTCAGGGCCGTTTCAACGGCACTATAACTACCGAGGGTTCCGACACGCTTGTGGTGAATGGTCAGAAGATCAAGTGCCTCGCTCTTCGCGAACTTCCGGCAAATCTCCCTTGGGGCGAGTTCGGAGTCGATATCGTGATCGAGTCTACAGGTCTTTTCGTTCAAGACGAAAAGGCTCAGGGACATATCGATGCGGGCGCGAAGAAGGTAATTATTTCCGCTCCTGGCAAGGGTGACGGAGTTAAGACAGTCGTTCTCGGCGTCAACGACGATACGCTTACCGCGGACGACACACTCATCTCCAACGCGTCTTGCACCACAAACTGCTTGGCTCCCATCACTAAGGTCATCCTCGACAACTACGGCATCGAGGAAGGCCTAATGACTACGGTGCACTCTTACACAGCGACCCAAAAGACTGTGGACGGTCCTTCTCCCAAGGATATGAAGGGTGGCCGCGCGGCAGCGATGAACATCATCCCATCTTCCACTGGAGCTGCCAAGGCAGTGGGTCTCGTTCTTCCGGAAGTGCAAGGCAAGCTCACTGGCATGGCGTTTCGCGTACCGACGCCTACCGTTTCCGTGGTCGACCTAACGGTTAAGACCAGCAAGCCTACTTCCTACGAAGACATTTGCGCCAAGATGAAGGAAGCTTCCGAAGGTTCTCTCAAGGGCATCCTCGGTTACACGGAAGACGAAGTAGCGTCTTCCGACTTTATACACTGCGCCGACTCTTCAATCTTCGACGCGGGATCCGGCATCGCTTTGAGCGATACGTTCTTCAAGCTCGTGAGCTGGTACGACAACGAGTGGGGTTACTCCAATCGCGTTGTCGATCTCCTAAAGAAGATCACTGCTCTTTAAGAGAGTAATTGGAGCTTATGAATTTGCGGGTCCTTTGTCCATAATGTCGGGCAAAGGACCTTTTTATCTTCAGTTATGGGGATTGTAGGGCAGGGCGTTGACCTGCCTTGCGGCGCAATTGCCGGGTCGGCGCCCCGGCCTACATGGTTTAAACAGCAACATACTCAAAGGCTTGGCTCGACCAGGCCGCTCCTCGCTATGGCGACAAAAACTATCGAAGACATCGACCTTAAGGGTAAGAAAGCGGTGATTCGCGTTGATTTCAACGTGCCGCTTAAAGACGGTGAAGTCACCGACAATACGCGTATCCTCGGCGCATTGCCGACTATCAAGCATGTGATCGCTCAAGGCGGCACGGCCGTGCTCCTCAGTCATCTTGGCCGCCCGAAGGGTGAGGTGAACGCGAAATTTTCGCTCGCTCCAGTCGCGAAGGCGCTTTCCAAGGAGTTAGGCCAAGCAGTTGTATTCATTTCTGAATCACGAGGCGAAGTGGCGGAGAATGCGGTGGCCGAGCTCTCCGAAGGTTCGGTGGCGCTTCTGGAAAATGTGCGTTTCCATCCTGGCGAAGAGAAAAACGACCCTGAGCTGGCGGCGGATTTCGCAAAGCTAGGCGACGTTTACATCAATGACGCGTTTGGCACGGCTCACCGAGCTCATGCTTCGACTGCGGGCATTGCCGATCATTTGAAACCTGCGGTATGCGGTTTCTTGATACAACGCGAACTCGAGTATCTGGGTGAAAAGACCGAAAATGCCGAGCGTCCGTTCACGGTTATCCTCGGCGGCGCGAAAGTGAGCGACAAGCTCAAGGTGATCGACGCGCTTCTCGAGAAGGCGGATACGATTTTGATCGGCGGAGCGATGGCTTATACATTCGCATTGGCTAATGGCAAGACCGTTGGCGACAGTCTAAAGCAGGACGACATGGTTGAGATGACCAAGCAGCTTCAGCAGAAGGCTGAGGAAAAGGGCGTCAAGCTCATGCTCCCCGTCGACAATGTGACGGTCGATTCTTTCGACTTTGGAGCGATGAAGGCGGGAAACATCGGTTCGAGCGACGAGGACGGTAACATTCCAGACGGTTGGGAAGGCGTCGATATCGGACCTGAGACTACGGAACTCTACTGCGAAGAGGTGGCGAAATCCAAGACGGTTCTTTGGAACGGACCGATGGGCATCTTCGAAAGCGACGATTGCAACAAAGGAACGTTCGCAGTAGCAAAGGCGATTGCCGACAATCAAGATGCGATCACGATCATCGGTGGCGGCGACTCTGTTACTGCCGTGAACATGTCTGGCTATGGCGATAAGGTCTCTTTCATGAGCACGGGTGGCGGCGCGAGCCTCGAGTTTCTAGAGGGCAAAGCCCTTCCTGGGGTGACCGCTCTCGATCAGAAATAATTTGTATCCAAATTCCTAATTCAAAGCTTAAATTCCTAATTTTATATGAGCCGTAAATACTTAATCGCAGGTAACTGGAAGATGAATAAAACTCCGGACGAGGGAAAAGAACTCGCTTCGGAGATTGCCGTCACGGTCGGCAAGGACGAGTCAGTCGAGGTAGTGGTGAGCCTAACCTTCACGGCTTTGGATCGCGTTTCTCAAGCGATCGAAGGTTCAGCTGTGAAGCTTGGCGCTCAGAACCTCTATCCCAAGGGGTCTGGAGCGTTTACGGGCGAAATCTCGGCGGAGATGCTTCGTTCGGTTTTCACTAAGTATGTGATTCTTGGGCACAGCGAGCGTAGGGAGTATTTTGGCGAGACGGACTCATTCGTAAATGAGAAGGTGAAGTTCTCTCTTGAGAACGCCCTTAAGCCTATCCTTTGCATCGGTGAAACGCTAGAAGAGCGCGAAGCGGAGAAGACGCTCGACGTGGTTAAAACTCAGCTCCTTGGGGGTCTCGAAGGCGTTGAGGCGGATCAAATGAGTGACGTTGTAATCGCTTACGAGCCAGTATGGGCAATCGGTACAGGCAAGACGGCGACTCCTGAGATGGCTCAAGAGGTTCATGCTTCGATCCGTTCGCTTCTCACGGAGAAGTACGGTGAAGCGACTGCGGAGAAGGTTCAGGTTCTTTACGGCGGTTCCATGAAGCCGGCCAATGCGGATGAGCTTCTTGCTCAGAGAGACATCGACGGCGGCTTGATCGGCGGAGCCTCTTTGGATGCGAAGTCTTTTTGCGAATTGATCGCTTCTGCGAAGAACGCAGATTGAGCGTTCGATCGACGAGGGGTTGTTGCCCCGTCCAGCAGTGTTTTGTATTAAGAAAGCGAGGACACAGGTCCTCGCTTTTTTGTGGGTCTTGGAAAATAGGGTCGGACTGGAGTCCGTTTTATGGGCGGCGCGATCGTCGGGCATCACACCCGATGCTACTTTCTTTTACAGGCCGATTTCGTCTTTTTTGGCGCGGCGGGCCCTGATTCGGGGCCAAGAGCGGAGGAGCTGCTCTTTAATCATGCTGGCGGTGATCGGCTTTTCCAGGTAGCCGTTCATTCCAGCGCGGCGGCAGCTGAGTCGTGTTTCGTTTGAGACGTTGGCGGTGACTGCGATGATTTCGGCGACTTCGCGTTCTCGCTTCTTGAGATCTTCGATGCTGCGGATGCGTTTGGTGGCTTCGACGCCATCCATTTCCGGCATGTCGAGATCCATGAATATGTAATCGAAATTGCCAGCGTTGTATTGGCTCAGGGCCTCCTCCCCGTTTTTGGCCTCCACGCATTGGTAGCCTAGTTTTTCAAGAATGACGCGAATGACCTTGCGGTTAATTTCGTTATCGTCCGCCACTAGGATGCTGAGGGGGCGCCGGTCGGCAAAATCGTTATTGAGGACTTTCTGAAGGGTTGGAGCGGACTCGACGGGCTCGATTTCGCCGAAGAGAGAGGTTTGCTCGAAGCGTTGATTGTTCGCTTGGTAAAGATCGCCCTTCCGCCTCGACTTTTGGTCGGCGGGCTCAAAATCCCAAAGCTGGAGCTGGTCTGGGTCGCTTTGACGCTTCATTAAGTCCGAATAATGTAAAAAATACGAGAGATATTGGAGCCCAGTCAATAGGCTAACGTTATCCCTCCTTTAAGTTTCTGGGATCGGAAGGACTGCGAGTTGGGGCGTAAAGTTCCTTACGCAAGTTTAACGTTAGGGGTTTTCTGATGATCGCAAATTTCGTGACAACTTTTTCAAAAGGACGCTTGACTTGGAAAAGTCGGTTTCTACGTTCAGCGACCTCTTCACAGCGAGGGGTAGTAGCTCAGTTGGTTAGAGCGCCGGCCTGTCACGCCGGAGGCCGCGGGTTCGAGTCCCGTCTATCCCGCCACTCGCAAGAAAACCGTTCCTCGAAAGGGACGGTTTTCTTGCGTTTAGGCTTCCTGGAGTGGGCCTCTAACCCACGGCCTTCGACTCGTTTCACTCGCGCCGCGGGTGTTTGCTTCGCAGCAGGCTGGAGCCTGAACGAGTCCCGTCTATCCCGCCACTCGCAAGAAAACCGTCCCTCGAAAGGGACGGTTTTCTTGTGTTTAGGCTTCCTGGAGTGGGTCTCAAACCCCCGGCCTCTGGCTCCTTTCAATCGGTCTGCTTTGGCAAGAAGTTACCCCCTTCAAGAGCGGTTTTTGGTTGAGGACGGTTGGGGTTACTACGCTGCGTTTGGGTGTATCGGAGACAGCGCTACGTTGCTTGGAATTGTTGGATTTGAGTCTATTTTCATTTCTATAGTCTTATGCTGGTCGTTCGATAAATGGGAGCGAGCTTAAGGCTTCTGGTAACGGCTGAGCGATTGCTTCGATTGGAATGCGACTTGCTGCGTTGCAGAACCGACATCTGCGAGGATCATGGCTTAGTCGGAATACAACGATGAGTTTTAAGGATATCAGTGTTTTTGTTGGTCGTAAGGGCTTTGTGGGCCTCGCAAGCGTCGCTGCGCTTTCGCTCGTCGCGACGGCAATGGGCGCAAAGAAGGGGGAGCTAGTCAGCGATGTGATTGTGAGCGAGAAGGACGAGGTAGAGCTTGTCGAAGATTCTAGCGTAGCCGAAGCGATCGAGCGACGCCCGGATCTCTCCTTTTCCAATGTAACAATCGATGGGGAGGATTCGAATATATCGCTCGATAGCATATCAGCGGATGCGGTGGAGTCGGTTGAAGTAATGAAGGCGGTGACGCCTGACCAGGATGCAGACTCAAGGGGTGGGTCGATTAGTTTGAAATCGCGTCCCGCTTATCAGCAGAAGTCTTTTTCGAGAAAGTTTTCGTTTGAGACGGAGTATGAATCCGGGGTCGAAGACTTTGGGTATGAAGGTCAGCTTTCGATGAGCGGACCTTTGAATGAGAAGCGCACGGTGGGCGGCCGCTTGTCTTTGCGCTGGGAGGAAAACGTCGGCGGAGCCCCCTTTATTTCCCAGGATTGGATTCAGCGAGAGTTCGAAGGGGTTGACGAGTGGGTAATCAAGGAACTGCGGGTTTATGATCGGACGAGCGAATCGACGGAGAAGGAAATAGGCGGTTCTATCGACTTTAAGTTAGGTGAGAGCCTCAGCCTTTTCGCGCGGGGCAACTATTTAGAGGAGGATGATCTCTTTAAGTATCCTCATATGAAGTATCGCTTCAACAAGGGCGATTACCTTTCGGGAGGACGAGACGGGGCTAGTGTTCTTGGGGCGGAGATCGAGAATGGATTTTACGAATCGGAGACCTTCGAAGATAGCTTGGAAACCGTCTTGGGAGCTGAATGGGAGAAAGGCGATTGGATTGTCGATACGCGCTTGACCTACCAGCGGGATGAATTTGAGCAGGGGGACAACCTGTC
>JBCCZW010000197.1:0-7416 GCA_039186805.1 Verrucomicrobiota bacterium | reverse complement strand
TCCGAACATGGCAAGCATCCCGCCGAATTTTGAGGAGGCAACGACGTCTAGGAAGCCGTTGAAGATCTCATCCATGTCGACAACTTCATCTATCTTTTCCTTTTGGATGCCTTGGTGTAGCGCGGCGTCGGCAAACTGGGCGAAGTTCTCTTCGGTGAAGAAGTTATCCATTACTAGGCTGAAGATGCCGGACTTAAATTGCTCAAAACGGGCGGCGATGACGCCTGATCCGTATAGTCCGGGGACCTTCTCGAATAGCATGTGAACTGCTAGCCAGTTGGTCAGGGCCCCAGAGAGAGCGAAAATGCCTGCAGAGTATAAGTAGGGTTTGGCTGCTGAGTCTGGGATGAAATAGCCGGTCAGTGTGAGGGCTAGGGCAATTAGGTTAGTGGCTAAACTTTTGGACATCTGAGAGGTGCTTACGCTTTAGGTCTCTAGGTGTTGAGGGATCAGTTCTGAGTAAAGTGGAAAATGCGTGATTGGTTCGGGAGCGGCGATTTTCGTTTTCAGGGGATGTAAAATTGTGGCGGTAGCCTCAATTTTGACCTGGGCAGTCGAAGTAAGTGTTTAGCGGGTCGCATCTGGGCTCTCGCTAAATTACCATGAACTCAGACTTTGAAGCTAATAGATCAACGCTGCTAGGCCCAGGCCTCGCCTGCTGTTTTGATGCGCATGGGGTGATCTTGGATGCATCTTCGTCGTTTGAAGAGCGTTTGGGCATTTTATGGCGGAGCAACGAAAGTCGAAATTTCGGATCTTTGCTTTCTGGAGAGCGCGGAAACGATTTTAATCCGGAGGCACTGATTGCGGAAGGCGAAATTTCTAGGCCGATTCATGGGTTTAGAGGCGATCCGATCTGGTTTAGATGGGTCTTTGATAAGATCGACTTGAATGAGGAAGAGGTGTTTCGAGCAGTTGGTGTGGACGTTACGGATTTCGCTTTACACGAGACGGCTCAGAATGAGCGGGAGAACATCTACCGAGTAGTTGTGGATTCGCAGCCTCAATACGTGTGTCAGTTTCTGCCTTCCGGACGTATTATTTTCTCCAACCCATCATTCTCGACCTTTGCCGCGTCTCTCTTTGGATTGGGCGGCGAGTTGTTGGGGAGTTCGTTTTTCGATTTGCTGCCAGCAGAGGCTGTTTCTGAAGCGCGCGAAAGGCTGACTGAAATTGGCTTGGAAGATGGAAAGTGGAAACGAGATCTGCATTACGCGGGGGATAAGGGTTTGCAGTCGGTCATTTGGGAATTCAGGCCAGTTCACGATGAGTTAGGGGTGCTCCTCTTCTTTTTGGGAATTGGTAACAATTGCACGGATGAAAGAAAGATTAAGGCTCAGCTTTGCCATGCGAAAGAAGAGGCGGAGTCGATGAACCGCGCAAAGAGCTCGTTTTTGGCGAACATCAGCCATGAGCTCCGAACGCCTTTGAATTCGATCTTAGGGTTCAGCGCGGTGCTGGAGAAGTCGATCGAAGATCCAAAGTTACTCGGGTACGTTGAATCGATCCAATCGAGCGGCGAGTCATTGCTTTCGGTTTTGAATGCGGTTTTGAATCTCGCTAAATCCGATTCGGAGACACTGAGGATTGAAACCGAGGATGTGGAACTTGAGGGTTTTTTGGCCGAGGTAGCGTCTGGGATTGATGAAGATTGTCGGGCGAAGGGGCTAGGTTTCGATCTCGATTTAGCGAGCTCGTTACCGAACAAGCTTCGCTTCGACCCGACGGTTTTGATGAATGCTTTAGGACCGCTGGGGGATAACGCTGTAAAATACACGAAGTCAGGCGGGGTTAAGATTGTGGTTTGGAGCGAAAGCGGTGGATCCACCCAAGGGTGTGTTGATCTGTGTATCGATGTAGCGGATACAGGGTACGGGGTGCCGGATGAATTTCGCGAGCATGTGTTTGAGCCCTTCTTTCAAGTGAAGAGTTCGAATCATCGCGAGTTTGGCGGAGCGGGGCTGGGCCTCGCGGTTTGTCGACGATTTGTTGAGGCAATGGACGGGAGGGTTGAGTTAAGGCCGAACGAAGGGGGAGGCACGGTCGCCTCTTTGCGAATTGAGAGTCTGCCGGTAATTGACGAAATCCCTGCAGGAGATTCGCTAAACCAGGATTGTTCGTTGGCTGAGATGCCGCCCATGCGAGTTTTGGTAGCGGATGACTCTAAACTGAACCGGATCTTGATCGGGAGCTTCTTTGGAAAGTCAGATCATGAGGTCATTCAGGCCGTAGACGGAGATGAAGCTCTTGAGCAGATTCGAATCCGCAAACCGGATATAGCAGTTCTCGATGTTTGTATGCCCGGCAAAACCGGAACCGAAGTGGCCCGCGAAGTGCGTGAGTCGGCAGATTTCGGCGAGATGCCAATTGTGTTTGTTACGGCCTCGTCCCGTCTAGAGAAAGAGAGATTCGAAGACTTGAGGGAGTTGGGCGATGCAATCATAACGAAGCCGGTTACCGAATCGGATTTAGCAAGCGCTTTGAATTCTATCGCTGGCTTAAGAGTTGAAGCTGCGGACTTTGGGGGATCTAATGATGGAGCTTTTGATGGGAATCTGCGGGATATTTTCGAAAACTTGAAGCCGGAGGTTGAATGGCGTGAAGGCTTGGATAGTCTCCCGTTTATGGACTCAGCGGATTGGGCGAAGTTTAGAAGTCGGTTGGATATCGATGAGCTGGAGACTTTTTCAAAGGCTTTTGTCTTATTGTCCCAGCGTATCAATAATTTGGTTCTAATGGATTGGGCTAGCGACCTGCACCGAAAAGTGCTCGCTGTTGATGTTGCTGAAATAGAGTTGCTGTTGGATGAAATCGCTGGACTGAAGGCGATTTAGTTTTCTCGATATCAAACTTCTTTTTATATGCCCGACTCAGGTATCCAAAGTTTTGATCCAAGCGATTACTTCATCTTAATCGTCGATGATTTGCCCAAGAACTTGCAATTGGTTGGAACGGTTTTGCGCAATAATGGCTATCGTGTTTCTCCCGCAGGGTCAGGGCAAGCCGCGTTGGAGCGACTTCAGAATGTGAAGGCGGATTTGATTTTGTTGGACCTCATGATGCCGGAGATGGATGGTCTTGAGGTTTGCGAGAAGCTTAAGGAAAATCCGGATACAGCGGATATCCCAGTGATCTTTTTAACCGCTAGCAGCGAGCTGGAACACCTATTGACGGCGTTCGAACTGGGAGCGATGGATTATATCACTAAGCCGTTTTACGCTCCCGAGCTGCTGGCGCGCGTAAAGACGCAAATTGAGTTGAAGTATTCTCGCGAGGCTTTGCTGCAGGCGAATACGCGTTTGAAGGAACTTAACAATGAGAAAAATGAGTTTATGGGCATTGCCTCTCATGATTTGAAGAGTCCTTTGACTTCTATTCTGGGAATTTCGCAATTGATCCAGGCTAGTCCTGATATGTCCCATGAAGACATTATGAAATGGGTGGGCAAGGTTGAAGATCAGAGCCAGCGGATGGTCTATATCATCAAAAATTTGTTGGATGCGAATCGATTGGATAGAGGCGAGATGCGGATGAATATATCGATTGTCAGCATCAATTCGATGGTCGATGAAGTCATCTCGCAGCTTGAATCAAGCGCCTTGAATAAGGAGCAGGAACTGGAGTTCGAGTGCGGCGCTGGACAGCTGCCGATTCGGGTGGACCAGAACTTGATGCTTCAGGTATTGGAAAATTTGATATCGAACGCCATCAAGTACTCGCCTCCGGGAAAAACGATCCTTATAAAGACGTATTCAGATCTTGGAAAAGTCATCATGGAAGTGAGTGACGAGGGACCTGGGCTTTCTCGGGAGGATCAGGCTCAATTGTTTAAGCGTTTTGCTCGGTTGACTCCTGAGCCGACCGGAGGGGAGCATTCTTCCGGCTTGGGGCTTTCAATCGTGAAGCGACTGGTCGAAGGAATGGGAGGCGAGGTATGGTTTCGCAGCGAGTTGGGGAAAGGGTCGACCTTTGGCGTGACCTTTAAACTGATTGAGCAAGGGGCTGAAGCCAATCCGCTAATCTAGGCTTACACTCAGCTTTACGCTCATTCTCTCGGACTAAGCTAGAATAGTTGCTTCGGATGTGAACGCAGAGAATTCTTTTTTGCTTATAAGGCTCGCGTGAGAAGCAGCAAGTAATAGCCGCTGCCTGTTTGGGCTAAAGCTATTCTAAAGGGGCTCCTCGATTACGGGATTGTTCAGGGCGCCGATTGTTTCGATGGTGACGGTGACCTCATCTCCTTTCTTTAGAAATACGGAGGGATTGCGTCCGGCTCCCACTCCGCTCGGGGTACCTGTCAGTATGAGGGTGCCTGGCAAGAGTGTTTTGCTTCCGCTGAGGAATTCGATGAGCCGAGCGACTGAGAAGATCATGTCGCTTGTGTTTCCATTCTGCATTACTTCTCCATTGAGTTGGGTTTGAAGTTGAAGGTTTTGCGGGTTCGTTAATTCGTCGGCAGAGACGATATAGGGTCCGAGAGGGCAGAAGGTGTCGAAGCTTTTGCCTTGGCAGAATTGACCTTGGCCGAACTCCTTTTGCCAGTCGCGGGCGGTGACGTCGTTGGCTATGGTGTACCCAAATACGTGATTCAGTGCGTTCTCTAGAGAAACGTTTTTGGTGCGCTTGCCAATTACGACTGCGAGTTCAGCTTCGTAATCGACTTTAGTGGATTCCAGGCGCTTGGGAATCTCGATGTTGCCGCCTTGGTGATTGAGCGTATTGGGCGACTTGATAAAGATGAGCGGCAGCTCAGGAATCGAGTTGCCGAGCTCGAGAGCGTGTTCGCGATAGTTTTGACCCACGCAGAAAATACAGGGTGGATCGAGCGGTGAGAGATAGCTAGCGATCTCGGTGGACTCACTGGTCGGGGTGAAGCCTTCTTTAATGGATCCGGAGAGGATGTTGCCTGTCGTTTCGGAAGTTGGCGAGATGTATTCGGTTTTTCCGGACGGGGTGAGGATACGGGCGATTTTCATGGCGGTGTTGCCGGGTCAGCGCCCCGGCCTGCAGTTTAGTCGGTATAGTCTTCCATGGGGAGGCAGGAGCAGACTAGGTTGCGGTCGCCGTAGACGTTGTCGACGCGGGCGACGGTGGGCCAATACTTGGAGTCGCGGGTGGCTTGGGTTGGGAATGCGGCTTCTTCTCGACTGTAGGGAGAACTCCAGTTTTCGGATACGATGCGAGCGGAAGTGTGCGGGGCGTTTTTGAGAGGGTTGTCGTCTTGCGGCCACTCGCCAGATTGGATTCGCAGCATCTCGGATTTGATTTGAATGAGGGCGTCGCAGAGTTTGTCGCATTCTTCGCGCGACTCTGACTCGGTGGGTTCAATCATCATGGTTCCAGGGACGGGCCAAGACATGGTGGGGGCGTGAAATCCGTAGTCCATTAGTCGCTTGGCGACGTCTTCAACTTCAACGCCTGCCTTTTCTTTCCAGTCGCGAAAGTCGATGATGAACTCGTGAGCGACGAGACCGTTTTCCCCTTGGTAGACGATGTTGAAATCATTTTCCAAACGCTTGGCCATGTAGTTTGCATTGAGGATCGCTATCTTGGTTGCGTCGGTGATGCCTTTATTGCCCATCATGCGAATGTATGCCCAGGAAATCGGGAGGATGGTCGCGCTCCCGTAAGGCGCGGCGGAGATGGCGCCGATGGCTTTGTCGCCTCCGACTTCGGGGTCGAGGCGGTGGCCGGGGAGGTAGGGGGCTAGGTGTTTGGCGACACCGATGGGACCGATCCCAGGGCCTCCTCCGCCGTGAGGGATACAGAAGGTTTTGTGGAGATTCAGGTGGCAAACGTCGGCTCCAATTTCACCCGGGCTGGTGAGACCGCATTGGGCGTTCATGTTGGCGCCGTCCATATAGACTTGGCCGCCGTTGTTGTGGACGATCTGGCAAATCTCTCGTATTGTCGATTCGAATACGCCGTGGGTCGACGGGTAGGTGATCATCAGAGCGGAGAGCTTATCTTTGTTGGCTTCCGCTTTTGCTTTGAGGTCGGCGACGTCGATGTTGCCGAGTTCGTCGCAGTTAACGGGCATTACTTTCATTCCCGCCATCACCGCGCTGGCCGGGTTGGTGCCGTGAGCCGAAACCGGGATTAGGCAGATATCGCGTTCGGTATCGCCCTGAGCCGCGTGGTAGGCTCTGATGACGAGTAGACCCGCGTATTCGCCCTGTGAGCCGGCGTTAGGTTGAAGTGAGGTAGAATCGAAGCCGGTGATGTGGGAGAGCCAGTCTTCGAGCTGTTTGATAAGTTCGCTGTATCCAGAAAATTGATTCGATGGAGCGAAGGGATGAAGGTTGCAGAACTCCGGCCAGGTCACGGGTATCATCTCTGCGGAAGCGTTTAGCTTCATGGTACAGGATCCGAGAGGGATCATCGATGTCGTGAGGGAGAGGTCCTTGTTTTCCAGTCGTTTCAGATAGCGGAGCATTTCCGTCTCCGTATGGTAGGTGTTGAAAACGGGATGTGTCAGAAAACTCGATACGCGAGAAAGTGAAGCGGGAAGATCTGGTATTACTTCACTTGCGAGATTCTCAAGAACCTTAACTGAAGGGATTCCTTCGTTTGAGAAAAGAGCGAGTAGACTGGAAAGATCCGAGGTAGTCGTATTTTCTCCGAAAGTGATACCGACGGTGGACTCGTCTAGATAGCGGAGGTTGATGTTGGAGGTTTCCGCTCGCTCGCGGACAGTGCTGGCTGAGGTTCCGGAAAGCCGAACGGTCAAGGTGTCGAATCGTGGTCCTTCGGGGATCGTGTGGCCGAGAGACTTTATGTAACGGGCGGCTGTAGCGGTGAGGAGCTGGAGACGCGTTGCTATTTCCTTAAGGCCTTGCGGACCATGGTAAACGGCGTAGCTGGAGGCTATGTTGGCTAGAAGGACTTGGGCTGTGCAAATGTTGCTGGTGGCTTTGTCGCGGCGGATGTGTTGTTCGCGCGTTTGAAGAGCGAGGCGGAGAGCGGGGTTGCCATCGGCGTCTTGAGATACGCCGATGAGGCGGCCGGGGAGCTTGCGCTTGTATTTGTCGCTGGTGGCAAAGAAGGCCGCGTGTGGGCCTCCGAAGCCCATGGGTACGCCGAAGCGCTGGGCGCTGCCGACAGCGATGTCGGCTCCCCATTCGCCAGGTGGGCTGAGGAGTGTGAGAGCAAGTAGGTCGCAGCAGGCGATGGTGATGGCCTTTGCCTCATTCGCTTTGGTGGCGATCTGCGAAAAGTCATGGATGAGGCCGTTCGCGTCCGGGTATTGGACGATCACGGCGAAGGCGCTTGAGAAGTCTGTGTTTTCAGTGATGTTTACGACTTTGACTTCGATGCCGAGGGGCTCGGCTCGGGTTTGAACGACTTCGATGGTTTGAGGGAAACAGTCTTGGGAGATGATGACCGTTTGCTTGTCCTTTTTACCTTTGGCTCCGT
>JBCCZW010000196.1:0-7426 GCA_039186805.1 Verrucomicrobiota bacterium | reverse complement strand
GTTTCAACGGCTTGATGCAGATTCCCGATCGAAGCATGCGTCGAAAGGCTATGAGCGAAATCGAAAGGACTCTGACGCAGGGTGGAGTGTTTATTTTCACGACCTTAGACCGCGAATCTCCGCTTTACCGCGAGGTCTTCTTGGATCGCGACGATCCTGAGCATTGCGTCGAAACCAACGAAGGCGTACTGGAGTTCGGAGACCGGCATTTCGATCATGAGCACGGGACGACTTTCATGCATGTTCCGGTGACTACCGAGGTCGAGGAGGATTTGGCGATCGCGGGCTTCGAATTGGTTGCGAGCGTGATGCGAAGCGAGATTTGCCCGGAATCGGACGAGGTGGAGGATTTCTCCGAGGATTGCCGTTTTTGGATCGCAAAAAAGCCCGCAGGTTGAACCGACGGGCTGTATGAGATTATCTGTTTTGAAGCTGGGGGCTATCTATTTACGTAGTCCCCTTTAAGCTTCATCTTTTGAAGGACCGCGCGCGTATTGTTGTTGTGGTTACGCTCGGTTATATCGATCGAGATAAAGGATTGTCGGGAGGTTTGAGTCGCTACTTCGCTTGCCGGGGTGTAACCCTGTTGTTCGGCTCTCGCTTCCATGCGAGCGATTGCTTCCTTGCGGGCTTGCTCGCGAGCGGCATTGATTTCGCGTTGCTTTTGGGCCTCTGCTTCCGCGAGAGCTTTTTCGGCGGCAGCTAACCTGGCAGCCGCTTCAGCAGCCTCCTTTTGGCGGGCGGCTTCGCGGGCCGCGAGTTCTCTTTTGAGGCGAGCTTCTTCGGCCAGTCTTTCTTGCTCGGCGGCCTTGAGAGCGGCCGCTTCTTTTTCCAGTCGCGCTTTCTCGGCTGCGGCTTCCGCCTTTTCTTTCTCGAGTTGGGCTAAGCGAGCTGCTTCCGCTTCGGCTTCTTTTTTGGCCTTAGCCTCAGCAAGGCGCTTCGCTTCAGCGGCCGCCTCAGCCGCGGCCCTCTTGGCTTCTTCTTCTGCAGCCATCTTCTGGGCTTCGAGAGCGTCTTGAAGCTCTTGGATCTTCGCTTCATCTTCCGGGCTGGTGCCAGAATCTTGCATGGACTTGATGCCGAAGAATCCGGCGAGGATCGCCAAGATGACGATGATAGCGATGAGAGTCTTTTTGTTATCCATAATTTTGTCAGATCAAAATCGTGCAGCACGCTAGAGGACATTTGCGCGAACGTAAAGTTCGCAAATGCTTATTTGCGTAAAGCTCGGTATGTAAAAAGGGCTGTAATTCGAGAGTTGAGCTCATTAGTAATGCGCTATTTTGCAAGCTAAGTCCGGGACGCCGGTAATCTTGTGAAAAACTGAGAATTAGAGCTTGAACTTGAAATTTAGTTTCTCACATTGACCGCACGCTGACGGAGAGATGGCTGAGTGGTCGAAGGCAGCGGTTTGCTAAATCGTCGTAGGTGTCATAGCCTACCGCGGGTTCGAATCCCGCTCTCTCCGCCACCTAAAACTTTTATTTAAACGCCGTAGCTCACCAGAGATGGCGTTTTTTTGTGAGTGGATGAGTCTGTGAAAATGCCTCCGGTACCTTGCTGTACTCGAGTTGACTCGATCATTTACTTTCGGAAATCTGGAATGAGGAATCTGCTGAATGACTTCTCGTTTGGCATGATTTCTACGGGAAATAAGTTGCCCGTATTGAAATTATGGTGACGAATTTGAGTAAACTCAGGATTTGCTGGGAGTTCTAGTGTGCGCATCTACGTCAATGCCCAGGGCTCTATCTAGGGATAAAATGCTCCTTTGCGAGCTTTGGCTTGCTGGCGAGAGGCTTTCGTATGTGATGAGCGGCGATGAGCAAGAAGAAGAGAAAATTGTCGACGGAGGGCGGTAACTCGCTTGGAGCCGACAATCCTTTTGGATCCCTGGATTTCGGAAACTTGCCTGATGCCCCTGCTGCTGAGAAGACGGAGCCAATGCAGCCGCCGACCGAGCAGAAGACGAAGAATCGCGGAAGGGTGGACGTTGTCAGGAAGCGTTCTTCGGGGGGAGCGGGATGGGTTACAGTGGTTCAGGGCTTTGTCGGGATTTCTAACGAGGAGAAAAACGAACTTAAAAAGCAAATACAGAAGAGATGCGGTACGGGTGGTTCCTTGAAGGATGGAAAGATAGAGATTCAAGGAGATAAGCGAGAAGAGATCAAGGGGGTGCTCGAGAAGGCGAAGTTTCGAGTCGTCTTTGCGGGTGGATAGCGAAAATTCTCAGGAGTGATGATCCCCTTGTGAAAATCTTCGAATCTATACGGAATCTCGGCTGGAAGGGCAAAGCAGGCATTGTTCTGTTGTGCGCGTTTCTTGGCGTGGTGTTTGTTCTGATATGCTTGCCGCTTTGGTTTGGGGGAGCGGTGAAGGCTTTTGCCCCGGAGGGTGTTGAGATTGGTAAAATCGAAAGGCTGAGCTGGAGTCGCTTTGAAATGAAGGAGGTTTCTGCGCGTCAGGCGGGCGTGAACGCTGAGATTGATTCAGTCGAAGCCTACTACCCGCTGTCTTGGTTGCTCAGCGGAGCGGGAGATGATCACGGTGAGCCTTTCGTGAAGCTCGGCAAGGTTAAGGCTGTTTTGGAGAGCGTCGAATCAAGCGAGGAAAAAGAGAATGAAGAACTATCTGTACCTGAGCTTTTGGATACAGTTACCGATTTGGTAGACGACCTTGCCGATTGGATTTTGCCCCATGCCGTGATGGAAGAAGCGATGGTGGAAGCGTCTGGTCAACGGGTGACAATCAAAGATCTGGTGTGGAGTGATCGACGACTTGAGGTCGAAGTAGTCGCAAACGAGAAACTGGAGACGCTGAGCGAAGTCTCGATTCACTTCCCGAAGGATGGTGACGAGCAGATTGAGCTGGAGGTCGCCAATGCCAGTTTCGAATCTAGGTTGGGCTTGAGGGTCGAGGTGGACGGAGATGAAGCCTTAGTTGAAGGCGAAGGGTTCTTTAAGCAAAACAAAGCGAGCTTTAACGCGGAGTGGGGAGCAGATGAGCCTTTGCCGACTGAAGCAAGCTGGCAAGCTATGAACTGGGAGCTTTCGAGTTCGGAGCTTGGTATCCCGATTGAGGATACGCTTTTGCAATTCAGCGTCGATGGCAGTTGGAGCGATTCCGGTTACGAGAACCGAATTAATGGTGAGGCTATGCGGGAGGGAAGTCGCTTGCTGCTAGAGCCGATTTCGTTTTCGAGCGAGATCGAAGGAGGCCTAGAGAGTATTATCATCAAGACCCTTGAGGTCAGCGGTAGCGGCATTGAGGTAGGGATGAGCGAAGAGGTAGAATACGATTTTGCCGATAATCGCATTGAAGGCGAGGGCGTGTTTGAAATGGCGGTGGATTTAGGAGCGATGGGAATTTCGGGGGCCGAGGGAGAATTGAGGGGCGAATTGTTCGTCGGCGCGAATGACCTGCAGAAACCGAAGGGAAGAGCGGACCTCTCCTGGGAATCAATCAAGGTAGAGGAGTACGACTTCGAACGCTTGGCGATGAAGCTTAGCTACGATTGGCCGGTACTTACTATCGAAGAAGGGCGCTTGGTTTGGAAGGACGATTATGAAGCGATGGTGACGGGATCGGTGGATGTGGAGAAGGAGCGTTTGGAAGATGTCGAAGTCTCAGCGAATCTCGATGAAGAGTCGCTTAGGCCGTTTCTAGAGGAAGGGATGACTATCGCGGGATTGAGCGTGAGCGCGTCTGCGGATGGGGTTTGGTCGGATCCGGCCCACTCGGGCTCAATCAGTATAGAAAAGATGGATACTCCTGAGCTTCACCCAATAGATGCCCTGGTTGGCTGGAAGGGCACGGGAGCAGATGTGGATCAGCTTGAGGGACAGTTGGAGACTGGCGAGGCGAGCTTTGCTTGGAGCGGGGCTGTAAGTTCGGATGGACGAACGCATGGAATATCGTTTGAGAAGCTTGATTTGGCGGTTGGCGAGGACGAAGGTTTGTCTTTGACGCGTCCCTCTCGGTTTTCGGTGACTTTGCCAGAGGGAGAGGATGGGCCTTTGGACTTCTCGGCTGACTTTGAGATTGCGGACGACAAGACGAGTATTTCCGTGACCGGTGAGGCTGCTTACCCCGAGGCTGTCACCTTGAATCTTGGGATGACTGACTTTGTTTCGGGAAAATGGATACAGCCATGGCTCAAGGCGGAGCTTCCTGAGTTGCTTGTGAAGGAAGTGGACTTCAAGTATGAGCTAGCAGATAGCGATGAAGTCGAGTTCTCAGCTAATTATGACGCCGCTTTGAACTGGGAGGGGAGCGAGTATGCATTCACCGGCGGAGCAGTCAGCGATGGCGAGCGTGTGGGGCTCCAGGGTGTTTCTGTGAAGATGAATGGCAGCGATGTGTTGGTCGTTGAGGGGGATTTTCCATCGCCTCTCGATATGACCGATTTTCAATTGATACCTTTGGATGCGAATCAGGAATTCGAGGTATCAGTTCGCACCGAAAATAGTCCTCTTTTGTCGGCAACGCTGTCGGAGTGGAGTGAATACGAGTTTTCAAACTTGGGGCTTTCGATGGAGCTGAAAGGGCCTTTTGCAGATCCGAAGGGCTCATTTAATGCTCTGGCCAATGTCCGTCTGGGCGATGATGACGAGAGCGGTATCGTCGAGTTGGTATTGAATGCTTCGGTTGACGGCGAAGAGATCGCCCTCGACGAAATGGTAGCGAGTTTGGGTTCGGAGAAGTTCTTGGCGAATGGCAGCCTGGCATTACCTGAGGACGCGTATTCAGCGCTATTCGAAGGAGCTTATGGTAAGGTAGACTGGTCGGATCTGAGATTCGATATGGAGCTCCCTGAGTCCGAGTTGTCGCCGATCGCTCGATTCATTCCGCAATTGATTGCTCCTGGCGGAAAGATCGCCGCGAAGATAAGCGGGAGTGGGCTCAGCGACTTAGAGGGCTATGTTAATGTCGATTCCTTGAATACGAGAGCGTTGTTTCCGTTTGGCGCTTTGCGAGATATTAAGACTGAGTTGAACTTCAAGGGGCAGCGTTTGGAGCTCGGCAAATTCTCTGGAGGTATAGGTCGCGAATTCATCGATATGACGGGATATGCGGATATCGTAGACAGGAAGTGGCGGTTCGGTATCCGAAGTGATAATACGCCGCTTTTGAGGCAATCTGGAATGTTGCTGAGGGCGACGAAGGATTTGGAGATCGTTGGCGATTGGGAAAATGGAACGGATGTATCGGGTACGATCCAATTGGATGAGGGTTTGTTTGCCTTGGATCTCTCTGCGCTAACTGCGGGAGGGGGAGCTTCGGGTAGAAGCGCGGAGAGCAGACCTCCTTACTTTTCGGTAGATGTGGAGCCTTTGGATGATTGGCGCTTGAATATCGCCGTCAAAGGAGAGGCGTTCAAACGGGTAGAGACTCCGGCCGTCGTAGGCATCCTTTCGACGGATATGGTTCTGGGCGGGCGTCTGGGCGAACCTCTACTTAGAGGTCGGACTTTCTTCGAAGAAGGAACGCTCGTGTTTCCTTTCGCCAATTTCGAAATCGATCACGGAGAGGTGGTTTTCCCCATCGACGATCCCTATTCGCCAAAGATACAGATGCTAGGACGGTCGCGAAGGTTTGGATACGATTTGGGAGTGGAGATTAGCGGAGATGCCTTTGATCCGTTAGTGAGGTTCAGCTCCAGCCCGGCTTTAACGAGCGAGCAGATTCTTCTAATGGTGATGGCTGGCGAGAATCCAGAAGGAGTCGTCAAGTATTCGGCTAGCCAGCGGGCCTCGAAATTGGGGAGTTTTTTTAGCAAAGGCTTGTTATCTTCGGGCGGTAGCGGTGGAGGCTTGGGCAGCCGCTTGAGTATATCCTCGGGCGAGAATTTATCTGAACAAGGCAAGGAAACCTTGGAAGTTGAAGTTCTGATTTCAGAACGAGTGCAGTTGTTGGGCGAATACGACGAGTACGATGCTTGGAACGCTGGCGTTAGATGGAGGGTATTGCGCGAGGATGCGTTTGAACGTAGAAAGCTCCGCAAAGAGGCAAAGGCAATGGCTGGGAAACAGAAGAAAGAGGATTCGGGAGGTGAATAAATTCCGGTTGTTTTTACTGGCTTTGGCGTCTTTCGCTTTGGTTAAGTCGCCATGCTCCTTGCTCGCTAGCGACTCCGATGTCGAATTTTCGGTGACTGGCGGCGGTTTTTGGCGGAACCGAGCAATCAAGGCTCAGTTGACGACACTGTTCGCCGAGGACAAAAACCACCTTGAGGCGAGCGATATTGAGGACGCGGCCTTGATCGCGCTGTCTTCCTTGCAAGCGGAGGGTTATTTGAATGCGAGGACGAATGCGGAAATTAGCATCCTTGGCGGAGAAATCGTGAAGGGAGAATGGGATAAGAGCTTCAGTTTCTTTTTGCCGCGAGATTTGAAGGCTGATTCGGTTGAGTTCGAACTTATTTTGGGGCCGAGGTTCTTCTTCGAAAGTCTCGAAATAGGGGGCGATCACTCTTTGGAGCGAGAAGAAATCGAAAGCTTCTTTTTCGCCGAGGGCTTTTTGCTGGAGAATAAAAAGGACCGCGTATTCACAGAATCAGGACTTAAAGCGGGCGTCGGCAATTTGGAAGGCTATCTGAGGCAGCTCGGTTTCTTAGACGCGAAAGCGAGTGGGAGAGTCACTCGACGCAATGAGGAAAATGGCAGCGTCGAAGCTTTTGTAACGGTTGAGCAAGGAGATGCTCATGTGGTTGACTCGATTGTTATCGAAAGCGATCAGATCGATCAGTTGATCGCTATAGATGCGGGAAGCTATAAGGGGCAGACGTTTTCGAGATTCGTGATGCAAGACATTGGGAAGGCTCTGAGAAATAGGTATTACGAAGCAGGTTATCCCGATGCGTCCGTCAAGTCTAGTTACAAGGTTTCCGGGAAGCGAGGCGATGAAGTCCTTGTGACGGTAAAAGTACTAGTGGAGCCGGGAGAGGGTAGGACGGTAGGTTCGATCGGGTTCTCCGGACATGCGGAGACGCGGCAACGTTTGATGCATCGCCAACTGAAGCTGGCGGAAGGAGATCCTCTCAATCCAGTCGCGTTGGAGGAATCGCGTGTCGAGCTATCGCGTTTGGGCGTTTTTCGAAAAGTGGATTACGAGCTGTTGGATTCTGGCGAGGGCGTGAGCGATTTGAAATTCTTGTTGGAGGAACGATACCCTTGGACTGTCGACATGATTTTCGGTTGGGGAAGTTATGAAAACCTTCGCGGAGGCGTGATCGCGGAGCGCAAGAATCTCTTCGGCAAGGCGCATCGGGCTCGATTCAAAGGTTTCGCATCTATGAAGAGCCTTTTGGCAGATGCTCGCTATTTGGTACCGGATCTTTGGAATTCGGATACGGCTTTGACTTCAAAGCTCTTCATATTGAATCGAGAGGAAGCGTCTTTCGAGCGAGAGGAATTCGGTTTCGATG
>JBCCZW010000195.1:0-7433 GCA_039186805.1 Verrucomicrobiota bacterium | reverse complement strand
GTTCACTGAATCCGGCACTGTCCGGCTGAAAATCCAAGTACTCGAGCGCCGCGAAAATCAAACGAAGATGCGCTTTGAAGTTTGCGACGAAGGGGTCGGGATCGATCCCGATGCGATCTCCAAGATTTTCGAACCCTTCACGCAAAGCGATTGTTCAACCACACGAAGGTTTGGCGGCACCGGTCTCGGTCTAAGCATCTGCAAACGCCTGGTTGAAGCGATGGGCGGCGAGATTGGCGTTGAGAGCCAACAAGACAAAGGTTCGAAATTCTGGTTTGAGATCACGCTCCCAAACTTCAAACCAGAGACTTCTGAAGAAAACCTCTCAGATTCGAATGAGCAGATAGCCAGCAATCTCAAGGCCCTGATCGTGGAAGACAATTTCCACAATCGCGAACTATTTTCGAAAACCCTTTCCCATCTCGGACTGGATTCAGATCATGCGGAAAACGGTTCCGAAGGTATCGATATGCTGTATTCAAAAGACTATGACATCATCTTCATGGACTTGAATATGGAGAAACTCGACGGATTACAGACAACGCGCGCAATAAGAGGTCTCAGCGACGAGAAATTCCGGAAAGTGCCCATCATCGCCGTTACCGCCAACGTAACACCGGAATGCAGAAGAGAATGCGAAGAAGTCGGCATGAACGGCTTCATACCCAAGCCGATGACTATCACTAGCCTGAAAGAGTGCCTCCAAAAGCACTTCCCTATGGCAACCGTCTAAAGGACTCTTCACAGACACTGTCGCAATGGCAGGACATGCTGCCTCAAAGCAAAAAGACCCCCCATCTAACGGTCTACATCAGTGTCATCAGCTCGGCCCACTGTAACATAAAGAACGACGTCGAGGACCAAAGAAGCAGAGACCACCCTAAGTCCAAAACGTCTCATTAATTTGCGGTTAGAAAATTCTTCCATTCACCCTCCGCTCAAATCATAGATCGCGTATCCACAAAACCAATTCGGCTTAAACGTCGTCGTCCGCTTCCAATCCCCTCTCAAGTAAGTGGTTCGTTCCACCTTGATTCCATTGGCAGCGCAAAACCCGTCAAACTGCCTCACCGATAGCGGATTGCTCGGGCGGCTATCTTCCCATAAAGTTGGATACACTTCGTTCACCACGCGACGCCCCTTGGCCAGCATACTGAGTCGATTCTGCCAATAGGCGTGGTTAACAAAACCGACCGTGAACCGCTTTCCCACCCGCAGCGCCTCGCGGATGATCTTCGTCGGATTCTCAAGCTCCTGGAGTGTACGCGAACAGACCACGCGATCGAAATGCCCATCGTCAAACGACGACATGAAGTCCACCATATCGCCCATGTAGGCATTCACGCCGCGCTTCACGCAAGAAGCAATCTTGTCGGCATTCATATCCACGCCGATCCCATCAATCTGCCTCGTCTGCGACAAAAACTCCAGCAAGACGCCGCGCCCGCAACCAAGGTCCAACACCCGCGAACGGGCTTCCACCCAATCCCGCATGACCTCCATATCTACCGTGCGCTTGTCTCTCATCTTACTCAAAAGCCGACATGGTATGCGGACCCCAAAAACTTAAACAAGCCCGAAAACCCGGGACGCCTTATCGGGCATGATAGGAATGGCCGGGACCGTAATCATCCACATCTCATTCATCCCTCAACGATAACTCTCCCAACCCTTCTTCTCCACCCCCTTCAGCTTCTCTCCAAGCTCCAGTCGGTTCGCTTTCCATGCCCAATACCCCAAGCCGAAATCCGCCAATCCATAAGCCACCGCTCCCCACAAAACGTAGAACCTCCCGCTCAAAGAAAAATAGTAAGTCGCCGCCGTCGCCAACCCTCCCAAGACCACCCAAGTCGCTCCCGTCCACATCCTCCGTTTCCCCTTTGCGTACTCCTTAGACCGCAGCTCCTCGAAACTGAAATCCCTCCGATAAAGTCCCCCGCTTCTCGCTCCCTCCTTTGGCTTCTCCAAATGCTCCTCATGCCGCAACTCGGAAGCGCTCGATTCCCTGGAGTCGAACACCTCCACTGTCTTCAACAAAGGAAAGCGTTGCCTCGCCTTCTCCTCCGCCTCCTCTTCCGAATGCGCTACAATCTTACGCTTCAGCGACTTTCCCAACTTCGTTTCGATTTTCACAGAATATGTATTCATTATATAGCTACATCCGACTCACTTTCTCGTCGAAGCGAACAACGCATGCGCCATCGCCAGCACATACACCATCGGCAAAAACGACATCCCAATCATCGCTCCCTTAGTCGGCTGCATTCTCCACCAGACAATCAGCGTCAAAACAGCCAAAGCAACGGACCATCCGATCAAGATCTTCGCTCCAATTCGATTGATTCGGTACCATTCCTCATCCGACTCGAAAGCCTGCATAAAGCGAATCCCGTAAAAGGCGTTCATCTTCACCTTGCCCCAAAGCAAGGGTAAACTAATGCCCGCTACCAATACCGCCACCCCCAAGTTGATCAACAACAAGGTATCCATCACTTAGTTCGTAGACGCAAACGGGGATGCCGTCAATCAGCGAAGCCTATCCTCTATTGCCAATTCACTCACTTATTTCCATGGTAAGAGCAAGGTAAGGGAGAGTCACTGACTGCTCCCCCCGACAGTCCAAGTCCCGCCCTCACCCATCCCAATCACGCTCGTCGCAAACCGCTCCACGACACGTTTATCGAATGAACCGACGAAAAGCGCTTAAAACAGCAATAGGAGGCCTCGCCCTCAGCTTCACGCCCTGGCTAAAAGCGCAAAAGCAGGAATTTGAGCTCCTGGGCTATATTCGAACGAACTGGAGCCAAGACCCTTTTTCATTCGGGTCCTATTCCTACTTCGCCAAAGGTTCCAGACGCCGGGACGTGCGGATCCTCGAAAAGCCCGTTGGCAACACTCTCTTCTTTGCCGGCGAAGCCACTCACCCAGACCGCAACAGTACCGTCCACGCCGCCCATGAATCCGGCTTGCGAGCTGCCGACGCCATTGGAAGAACCAAGGCAAAACGCGTCGCCATCATCGGAGCCGGCATGAGCGGCCTCACCGCTGCGAGCCATCTTCCTAAAAACGATATCGAGGTCGAAGTCTTCGAAGCCCGTGATCGCGTTGGCGGTCGCATCTGGACCGACCAGCGCCTCGGCGCCCCAGTCGACCTAGGAGCCAACTGGATACACGGCACAAAGCGAAACCCGCTCACTGAACTGGCAAAAAACCAGGATCACGCCTTCATCGAAACTGACGACAGCTACGTAATCCGCGGTAGTGACGGCCGCGAAATGCGCGATTCCGAAGCACCCGACTGGCTAGACAACGTCGTTAATATTCAGCACAGCGCGGGCGCTGGCATCGAAAAAATCAACCGCCTCGCCTACCTCGCGACCAACGATTATAACGGTCCCGAAGTCATTTTCCCAATGGGCTACGCTCCGCTCCTCGATGCATTCAAAGGCGACTATAAAATAAACCTGAATACAAAAGTTGAAGCGATCCGACGCGATGGCAAGAAAGTCACCGTAAGCTCTAAGCCTCTAGGCGATCAAATATTCGATGCAGTCCTCATCACCGTACCGCTCGGAGTACTTAAAAAGGGGGTCATCAAATTCGCCCCCGCCCTTCCCGAAGACAAGATGCAGGCAATTCAGAAGCTAGGCATGGGCACCCTCGACAAACTCTGCTTCCTATTCAAATCACCCTTCTGGGATCTCGACACCACCTGGATTGCCACTCCAGAAAACGGCCTCCCGCACGGGCAATTCAACCAATGGCTCAACTTCTACAAATACTTCGAAAAGCCGCTCATCATGGCTTTCAACGGCGGCCAACCCGCAATCGACCTTGCCACCCTTTCCGACGAAGAACTCGTCGAAAAAGCCCTACAAACCATCACGACCCCCTATCAAAGCCCGAATCAGCATTAGGGCGTGTTCGTGAATAAACTCAAAGCTGACAGGAGCCCGTGTCGCAGGGCTTTGGCAGCTTCGCGCTGCTTCGATTTGGGATCGAACCAGCAAAGAGCTTATTCACGAACACGCCCTGCTAATACATCTGCGACAATTTGCGTCCATCTGCGGACCCAAGAAATCCCCTCAAAGCCCTTCCCATTGCCTTAAAGCTGCCAATAAGATTCGGTTGTCTTCGGAGAAGGCTCATTCTACCTTCCTCCAATCATGAGTCTCACCCTCGAAGATACAATGTAAACGGTACAAAATCCACCCCCTAGACGATTGAACGCATCTCCGCTAGTTTTCCTTCATGTCCACTGAACGAGGAAAACGATACACCCAAGAACAGAAGCAAGAGCTCCTTGAGCTCTTCAGCCAAAGCGGAATGAACGTATCTCGATTCTGCAAGGAGATGAATCTGAGTTACGCGACGCTCAAACGCTGGCTCAGCCCCGAGCCGTCCAAACCCGTCCAGTTCGTCGAGATCGGCGAAGCCGATCCCAGCGGCGGACGCTTGAGCGTCGCCTTGCCAAACGGGTTGTGGGCGGAGTTCCCCTTGTCGACCGACAAGTCCGTGGTGGCGTCCTGGATAAGGGAACTGAAGGCATGCTGAGCTTTTCCTCCGCGGTCCGCATCTATCTGGCGGTGGAGCCGGTGGACATGCGAAAGAGCTTCGACGGACTCTATGCAGTGGCGGTGCAGCAGCTTGGCGAGAACCCCATCCATGGTGGAATGTTCGTCTTCTCCAACAAGCGTCGCAACCGCCTGAAGATACTTTTCTTCGACGGAACCGGACTGTGGGTGCTGGCCAAGCGCCTTGAGAAAGGCGGCTTCACCTGGCCGAGGGGGGCGGACGCCGCGGGCGGCAAACTCCACCTCAAGAGCGAGGCCCTCTCCATGTTGCTAGGCGGCATCGATCTCAAGGACGGCATGGCCAAGGCATGGTACGAACGTTGAAGAAAACGTTTGATCCATATCGCGTATCCTCTATCCAGATACGTCATGCCTCCGATCGAAGAAGTCCTAGCCGAGAACGCCCGACTCAAGGCGAAGCTCCAGGGCAAGGAATCGGTCATATCGGGCAAGGACGAACGCATCGCCGAGCTTGAGGCGCAGATCGCGTGGTTCCGTCGCCAGGTCTTCGCTGGAGGCAAGTCCGAGAAGATAGACGCTGGCCAGCTCGACCTCCTTCTGGGCCAGCTCGAGGAGGCCAAGGCCGCTCCAGCGCAACCGGTCAAGCCCTCGTGCGGGAGGAAAGCCAAGAAGCCTCGCAAGACGCGCGACGAACTCTACGGCAACCTTCCCGTTCTCCAGGAGACGGTAGTCGAGCCCGTGAAGGTGAAGGCGAACCCTTCCCTCTACGAACGCATAGGACAGGAGGAGACCTTCGAGGTGAAGGTGGATCCGCCACGCTTCTACCGCCACCGTATCGTCCGGCCCAAGTATCGGAAAGTTGGCGACAAGGCCGAAGCTCCCGTCCTCGCCCCGGCCCCTCTTCGCGTGGTCGAAGGGGTCGCTTCGAGCGAGCTGCTCGCCTACATCGTCGTATCGAAGTTTACCGACCATTTGCCGTTGTACCGCCAATGCGCGATCTACAAGCGCTACGGCTTCGCGGTCACCCGCCAGAACCTGACCCGCTGGGTCGAAAAGGTCGCCCAGTGGCTCAAGCCCATCTATAACCATATGCTCGTCGAGCTTCTGGCAGGCGGGTACGTCCAGATCGACGAGACGCCGATAAAGTATTGCGATCCCGACTACGGGGAGAAGAAGGCGAAAACCGGCTACCTTTGCGGAGTGACCCGGCCGCTAGGCGACGTCTGGTACAAATGGAGTTCGGGGCGTTCTCACGCCTCGGTGACCTCGCACCTGCAAGGCTTCGAGGGCGTGGCCCAAGCCGATATGTACGACGCCTATCCAAAGCTGGCGAAGTCCGGCAAGAAGATCGAACTGGCGGCGTGCTGGGCGCACGCCAGGCGCAAGTTCTTCGACATCAAGGAACGCTTCCCGCGCGAATGCGCCATCTACCTCAAGCTCGTCGCCAAACTCTACGCGGTCGAAAAGGAAATCCGGGAGGGCGGGCTCGACGCCAATGCAGCCTTCAACCTTCGCCAGTCCAAGTCGCTCAATACACATGCCCGCATCCTTCGCGTATTGGGGATCCTGAGACGTCGCAGTCTCCCGGCGAGCGAGCTCGGCAAGGCCTGCGACTACTCGATCTCCCACTGGGGCTACCTCTCGACCTATCTCCGACACGGCCATGTCCAGATCGACAACAACTGGATGGAGAACGCCATCCGGCCGACCGCCGTGGGCAAAAAGAACTGGCTCTTCGTAGGACATCCCGAAGCCGGCGAACGCGCGGCGATCCTGTACTCGATCCTGATCTCCTGCCAACGCTTGGAAATCCAGCCTCTGGAATATCTTCGCGACGTCCTCGGCAAGAGCACTGGCACCTTGCCCGATCAACAGCTCAGAGCTCTGACACCGGCGAACTGGAAGAAGTCAAGGTCACCCTAGGGGGCGGATTTTGTGACGCTTACGATACAATGACCTTGCTCGAGTCATTCGGCAGCGAGCAAACCAAAAAAGTCCTCAGCCGACATGGAGCTCGTGAACCCTTCTTCGGCGTCAAGATCGGCGATCTCAAGAAGATCCAAAAAAAGACCGGAAAAGCCTACCAGCTCGCCCTAGAACTTTTCGACACCGGCAACTCGGATGCCATGTACTTAGCCGCCATGATCGCTGACGAGGAGAGCCTCACCAAAAAGGACCTTCGAAAATGGGCTCGCAAAGCCAACTGGTCCATGCTCAGCGAATATGCCGTCGGCCAAGTCGCCGCCGAAACCAAACACGGCTGGGAGCTCGGCCTAGAGTGGATTGAATCGCCCAAAGAAAACATCTCCACCTCCGGCTGGTCGACCCTCAGTAACATCATCTCAACCGCTCCCAACGAAACGCTCGATCTCGAAACAATCGAGTCACATCTCCAGCGTATCGAAAAGGCAATCCACCAAAGCAAGAACAGAGAAAAGTACGCAATGAGTGGATACGTCGTCTGCGTCGCCTGCTATGTTGAAGCTCTCCACAACAAAGCAATAGCAACCGCCGAGAGAATCGGCGAACTAGAAGTCGAAACCGCCACCCCAGGCTGTTCTCCTCCCAACATGATAGGAGACATAAACAAAGTCGTCTCCAAAGGACGCCTCGGCAAAAAACGCAAACGCGCCCGCTGCTGAGAATTTGATGTCTGGAGAATTCATAGTCTTTTTCCTCTCGGCCCGAGTCGTTTCGCGCCAATCGGGCGACCCCAGAGTCAATATTCTCCTGGCAGAGCAAACCCCTGATGCGCTCAATCGTTCTTGATTTCTTTGATTAATGTCGGAGATATCGCGATAGAAGTGGCGGAGCTGATGGAATTGCGACCGCATCGTTGAACTTTCGTCTAGACCAAAAACGAAAAACAACGTTGAGCGCGAAAACAGGATATATAGG
>JBCCZW010000194.1:0-7454 GCA_039186805.1 Verrucomicrobiota bacterium | reverse complement strand
GAACATGGCGGGTGACGAGGGTTTCTATGTAGATCCTGTATTCAAAAGTAACCTTCTAGCCGTCTACAATATAGTAGATACACTGGCTCCTAACCGCGAGATTCTGCTCTTCAGTTTTCACAATATGATTTACAGCGACTACTCCGGAAGTAACAACCAGTCGCTAAGGGCCATTGCCGATAATTACGGCGCCTCCGGAGTAATCGACTGGAGTAAGACAACCATAGCCTTCCACGGCTATTTCCAAACTTCCTCAGCTTCCATTACCGCGCTAATGAACGCGGGTTATCGCGTATACTGTACTGAGTGGGATTATCCCGGCACCCACCCTTGGGTTCCTCCTTCGATCGACGGCGAATTGGTTAACGCCCAGACTTGGGAACGCCTAGAAATCAGCTGGGCAGACTGGAGAAACTTCGCGGACTACAATCTGAATCCAAGTTCTTCGGACTATGTATATGAAAAGCTCGACAATGAGCTCCTCCCCGACGCGACTGCCAAAGGTTACTGGTGGGGCGGAAGCACTGGCGGAGGCCCTGTAAGTGGCGACCTTACCGGCACTTACCGCATCAAGTGCAGTTGGGGCGGCGAATACATGAGCGGCGACGGAAGCGCTAGCTGGACAGACGTCAGAACAGGCCCGCTCAATACCTCCTGGGGCTCCATGATATGGGATTTGGAACGCGTCAGCGGCGATACTTATCGCATCAAATGCCAGTGGGGTGGCGAATACCTGAGTGGTATCGGCGACCAAACGTGGCAAACCGTCAGGACAGGTCCCCTCAACACCGCATGGAACTCCATGAAATGGGAATTGGAACACGTCAGCGGCAATAGCTACCGAATCAGGTGCCTCTGGGGCAACCAATACCTCTTCGGAGATGGAGCTGCCAGCTGGCAAGACGTTGTCACCGCTCCATTGGATACAAGCTGGAGCGCCCAAATTTGGGAGCTTGAAGAAGTGCAATAGACGCTTTAAAAAAGCATCGACCTACGACGCCTCCGGTACCGCCGGAGGCATTTAGCTTTAAATAGGTGTTACAATAATCTAAGTATGTCATAGCGTACCCCCACTATAAAAGCTCTGCTTGATGCTTATACATAAAGAGCTCAAGGTCTCAGGCCGCGCCATATTCGGAATCTAACCAATCAACTAAGTCCCGCAATCGCACCCAATCGCCATGCCGCAAACACCGAACTCTCGCCCTAATATAATCACCAGAATCTGCCTCGGTCTCGCGACCCTATTATTAAGCCTCATCAAAAGCCACGCGAACGATTCTGACGCGCGTCCCAACATCCTCCTGGTCCTGGCCGATGACCTAAGTCCCGAAAACCTAGGCATCTACGACGGCTCTATTGCGACGCCGCACCTCGACCGACTGGCTCAAGAGGGGATCTATTTGCAAAACGCCTGGGCCACGCCGATGTGCGGACCGACTCGAGTGATGGTCATGACCGGCTCCGGCGCTCAACGGACCGGTATCTGGCACAACGCGCTTAAGGTTCGGGCCGACGGGCAAAATCCGGTCAGTTTTGCTCAAAATCACATCACCCTACCCAGAGCGATGAAAGATGCCGGCTACGCTACCGCCATCGCCGGCAAGCCCCATCTGTTGGGCGGCGCTCCTAATTCCCCAAAAGTCGGCTTCGACGAATACTGTCTGCACACCCTCTCCACAAAAAAACTTCCTGCAGGATCTCATTTCGACGGTAAGATGGAAACAGAATACACGCTGCCGGGTTGGCAAAACCCAGTCACTTCGCGTTACTGGCACCCCTGCATCGTCGAAAACGGCAAGCTCCTAGACACGGGCGACGAGGACTTCGGAGATGAAATATTCGCCGACTTCCTTCTGGACTTCATCGAAAAAAGCAACCGCGAGAATAGGCCGGCTTTCGCATACTTCACCATGGCGCTTCCTCACACCACCGCGGGAGCCGACGATGAAACGCAAGCCCACAGAGTTCCCTTTCCCACTACCCCCTCAAGCGGACGTCCCGGAAAAAACTACAATGGAACCTGGGACGAAATGGTCCGCTACATAGACGCCCTTATGGGCAAGATCCGCCAACAACTTGAAGAGCGTAGTCTAATTGACAATACAATCGTAGTCTTCACCTCCGACAACGGCGATCAACACACCGGAGCTAAAATGTCCGCTACGGAACAAGGAGCTAGAGTGCCCGTCATAATCTCTGGTCCTCGGGAGTTCATTAAACCCAAAGGCTCTTCCTCCGCATTGTTCAGTCTCGCTGATCTCCTCCCCACCTGCGTTTCTTGGGCGGCAGGCGAAGTGCCCTCAACCGAAATCATCGACGGCATCAGCCAAGCTGACTACTTTGCATACAAATCTCCGGCTCCCAGAAAAATCCTCGATAGCTACTGCGGCACCGCCCGCATGATTCGCGATCAAAACTGGTGTCTCGAGGCCGTAGATCCTCTCCGCGATCATCCCGCAGGTCGCCTATATCGATATAACAAAGACGGCACTCGCACCCAATTAAAGCCTTCCGAAATGACCGAGGCATCGATCATCGCCAAGCAATACTTGGAACGACGACTTAGCGAGCTCCCATACTTCGACCCGTCCCTCCCTCACATCGAGTCGGCGCTAGCCGCATACTCCAACGCGCCCCACCAACATCAACTCGAATTCACCAACGAGCTCTCCTGGTATATCAAGAAATAGGGTACTTCGTAAACAAACCCAGCGCCGGTTCGAGCCAGAATAGCAGCAAGGCCTAAGCCGCGGCAAAATCTTCCGCCTCAGCCGTCAGCCGCTCCTCGAAGACCGTAGGGCGCCGCGTCGAACTGCTTGCTCCACAGGAATGCCGGGTCGGCGCCCCGGCCTACATTGGGTCATTCTGCAGATCTCATTGGACGGACGAATGGCCCGCCTCTCCTTGTCCAAGGCATGCGTCAAATGCCGTCAGCAGCCGAGAATCTACAGTCCGTCGGACGCTTGGCTGCGAGGGTTTCACTTCGTTTAACAGCTTAACTAATGACGAAATTGTCCTCTTTCCCCCAATGGAAGACACTCTCGTTCGACTTTCGAGTACCAGAGAACTGCAACCCATCCCAACAACCGCTTTCGACCCATCGTAGCCCGTTCCAGGGCCTCGCCACCCAAACTTCTGCCCCACCCTGCCCCAAGAGTTCCCAGGAACCCTAAGAGGCAGCCCTGCTCATCGAGCTCACCCCACTTTACTGACCAAAATAAACTATGAGAAAAACAAACCACATTAGACCTATCCCCATTCGCTTTCGATCGAAGCGAACGGCACCAACTAAGCTGATCGCAGCTAGCTTCGCCCTCTCCTTAAGCCTCTCCCCCTATCTCTCCCATGCGCAAGACGATAATGATAGTGAAGAAGAGATCTTCGAAATGTCTCCCTTCGTAGTCGATGGTTCAGCCGATGAAGGCTATCGCGCCACTAGCACGCTCGCCGGCACCCGACTGAGGACCAGCCTCAAGGACGTCGGGGCAGCGATTTCCGTTGTAACGGCCGACCTTATGGACGACCTCGGCGCGACCGACTTGGAGAGCCTTTTGCTGTACACGACCAACACGGAAATCGCCGGTGTAGGCGGAAGCTTTACCGGAACTGCTAATGGCACCGGACAAGCCGCCAACAGCGACAATATTATCAACAATCCTGGCGGCGGCAATTCTAGAGTCCGCGGAATGACAGCTCCCGATAGGACAAGAGACTACTTTATATCCGCCATCCCGCTCGATCGCTATAATATGGATCGAGTTGATATAAGTCGCGGCGCGAATTCCATCCTCTTCGGTCTCGGTTCCCCCTCGGGAGTCGTCAATCAGAATCTGAAAGCAGCTAACCTCAAGCGGAATTTCGGCGAAATTCGCTTCAAACTGGGAAGCGGATCAGGTTCTGATTACTCCTACCGTACCACCGTGGACTACAATCGTGTGCTTATGGATGACCGCCTCGCGGTACGCATCGCTTTACTAGACGACGAAAAACGCTTCCAACAAGACCCGGCTTATCGAGACACGAAACGCGCCTACGGGACCTTCACCTTTCAGCCATGGAAAGGCGGCACCTTCAAAGGAAACTTCGAGTCAGGCACGGTTAGATCCAACAATCCTGACCCTCTCGCTCCAAAGGACAGCTTAAGCAACTACTTGACGACCATCGCGGACTATCAAGCAGAACTCCAACGGCTAGATGATGAAGGACTGATCACAGCCAATAACTTGGCTAACCTGCAAAAGATCGCCGACAATCCTGAATCTGGGTGGGATCTAGAAAACTGGAATCTGCCGCTCTATCATGACCCCTTCAATCGCGCCATTAAAGACGTCGCCACCTTTCTACGTCCCCAAGATATTCTTAACGGAAACGGCGAATTTCTCGGCCAAGGCGGAGCCAATATATTTAAAAATATAGCCTTCGTTTTCGAAAGTCCGGAAGAAGCAGAGTCGGCCGGCGGATTTATAGCGGTCGTTCGCGGAAACGATGCGGCGAATCACAAGGCAGACTCAAACGGCGACAAAGGACACTACTTCGACTATGGTCTCGCTAACGGCCTGGTCTCTGGATACGGAATATACGGCGACGGAGCAGGAAATGTCACAGGCAGATATACGGGAAATATCGCTGGCGGCACCAATATGGATGCTCCCGCCAATATTGGCAAAAACGGCGCCGGCCTAGAATACCAAAGCTTCACCGATCGCTCTGTCTACGACTTTGCAAACAACCTTTTCGCAGGTACTGCAGGCAGTCAGGACTTCGAGTTCGACCATATAAAATGGGCTTACGATCAAACTCTATTCGAAAACCGAGTCGGCTTCGAAGTCGCCTACAATGAAGAAGAATACTATTCGGCGAATGCGAATCCCTTTCGAGGCAGCAACGCCTCCATCACTCTAGATGTGAATCGCACGCTGCCTACTGGCGATCCCAATCCAAATTTTGGCCGACCTTACGTCGTCGACCGCATCACGCTCAGCGAAGTGCAGCGAGATCGCCACTCAAGCCGTATCACCGCATTCGCCACGCTGGATTTCGAGCGCGACTTCTTGGCCGACTCAAAGATGGGAGGCCTCCTAGGCAAGCACACCGTTTCTCTGCTTTCCGCAAACGAAGCCTTCTCGAATCAGACGAAACGTATTCAAGAAGCTTGGCTCTCGAATGATACAGATTTAGTGGAAAGAGAACGTATCAACACCGAGCTATTAGATGTCGTCGTCGGTACCCGCGAATTCCAGCGCCAAGCCGCCTACTTCACCTACATCGGTCCAGCAGTCGATACGGACAAGCTGATCAGAGATCCAGCGAGTTTGACGATGGACGACTTCGCCCTTTATGAGAGCCCTATTCTCAATCAAGTCATCCCTCAGCCAGGCGGCTCTGTACCCATTAATATATGGGATCCAAAACGAATCGGCGGCATCTCGACCTACGACCTGGATCGTCATCCGTTCATTCGCGGAGGTTCAGACACTTTCAGCGATGTTGAATCAAGAGCAGCCGTCCTGCAAAGCCACTGGCTCAACGGACATATCGTCACCACCTACGGCAAGCGGGAAGATGATCTTGTATCCCTCAAGCAAGTACGCGACGACTTCGGCGTATTTTCCGACGAAATCGAGGAAGAAAGAGTCGAGGGCGAATCCGAGTCCTACGGAATCGTCGCCCACCTTCCCGACAGCTGGTTCGAGAACGTGCTGGGCGGCACAAGCCTCTCCTTCTTCTACAATGAATCCAACAACGTGTCGCCAGAAACCGGACGCCTCGACGCCACACTCTCTCAATTCGCTCCGCCGGAAGGTGAAACAACCGAAATCGGATTCAGCCTTTCCACTCTTAACGACAAACTTCATATTCGCGTCAATCGCTATGATTCCTCTGCAACGGGAGTCACGTCAAGACGTACAGGAGACACCATGCGTCGCGCCTTGCTCCAAGGTCCATTGCAAGGCCTGCAGCTCGGGCTGCGAAACCTTGGAAGCATGACTCATCCTCTAGAAGTGAACGAGAATACAGGCCTGCTTAGCTATCCGCATCTAGATACCTACGAGGATTATGTAAACTCGATCGCCGGTCTCTACGGCATGGCTTTCGAATTCGACGATCTCTACGCAGACCGCCCCGTCTTCGAAAACGATGGAGTCACCCCAGTTATCGACGAGGATACCGGACTGCAGGTCAGAGAATCGGACATCAATAGCAGCAACACCCGCATGGTGGTGGTGGATCCAAACAATCCCTATCTAAACGTTTGGGAAACCGCAGAATCGCGCCTCGTATTCGATAATGAAGGACAACTTCAAGAGTTCGCCTTCTCTAACCCCGAAGGCTTGACCGATACGCAAGACGTAAGCTCGAAAGGATACGAAGCCGAAATCATCTACAATCCAACCAAGAATTGGCGTATGATGCTGAATGTCGCCCAACAGGAAACCGAAACTCAAAACTCCCTCCCCTCCACCACTGATCTTTACTTTGGCTCAGGAGGATTTGGAGATGTCCTGCTCACTGGAGAGGCGGCGAATCGCAATCGTGGGGGTCCTCTCACCGATCCGAACGCGTCAGGCACCAACACCAACCTCGCTTGGCTGGAAAGTAATGTAATCAGAAACTATCAGTTCGCAGTCGGTTTTGACGGATCGCCAAGTCCTGAAGCCAGAGAGTGGCGGGCGAACTTCATTACGAATTATCGATTCAGCGAAGGACGCTTCAAAGGTTTCGACATCGGAGGCAGCCTACGCTGGCAAGACAAAGTCGCTAACGGATATGGCCTCACACTCACTGAAGATGGCATTCGTATCCCTGATCTCAATACCGTTTACTATGGAGACGACGAACTTTCGGTCGGGCTTCGATTCGGTTACGGTCGCAGGATCAAATTCGGCGGTAAGGACGTGAATTGGAGACTCTCCATAAACGCCGATAACGTCAATATTGATGACGATGATTTGATTGTAGTCACCACGCAACCGGACGGTTCTCCCGCTCAAGTTCGCGTCGCTCCTCCTAGGACCTGGAGCATCGAGAACTCCTTCAAGTTCTAGTTGTAGTTCAATGTATAAAATGCGTCGTCGGCTATGCAATGCGCATCCGGCGACGCATAAATTTTCAAGCAGCGGAGGTATTAAGTCTCGCAGCTTTTTCACGCCACGCCCCTCCCATCTTACCCCTGTAGGCCGGGGCGCCGACCCGGCACTCTAGATAGATTAGAGAATGCCCAATAAGCCCTGCATCTTGAAACTGTAGACGCGGTCGCTGACCGCGTAACGCGATCAACGATCATAGACGTCAGGTTAAATACGCAAGCTTATGAAAGTTAGAGCCTTAGGACGGAAAAGACTTCATTTAAAGAGCGCTTTCGCTCCGAAAACCCTCAAGGTCGTCGAGGATGGACAGTCTTATACCATCCTCGGCGAGCGCCGCGAAGCTGCTCGGCTCGATCGATATCG
>JBCCZW010000193.1:0-7463 GCA_039186805.1 Verrucomicrobiota bacterium | reverse complement strand
GCCGATTTCTTTCACCTTGGAGGCGACGTCGGCGTTGTCTTTGAAGTTGCGGAAACAGTACGATTGGACTGCGAGTTCGTTTAGTATGCTCATTTTCTTTGGCTATTGGCTCTTTGGGTTTCGAATTGTTTTTAGAGGGTTGCGTCGTTGCCAGGTCTGCGGTTTGGCCTGCAGGTAATGAAGGGCTTTATGGGGTTCCTCGAGCTCACGCTCGAGGCTACGTTTTGGGTTAGCTAAGCGGCTAAGCGCTAATCGAGCGCGACTTCTTTGCCGGTGGCGCAGCTTTCGGCGACGGCGTCTAGGATTTTTTGGACGACGAGGGCTTGCTCGGGTTTTACGAGGAGTTCTTCTGCGCCGTTGATGGCGTTGAGGAAGTTGTGGAAGCGGCTGGCGTGTTCCATGGGGACGTCCGCCCGAACGTTTTCGATGATCTGGTAGTCTTCGCTGAGATCCTCGCTCTTGTATACTTTGGCTGGATACAGAGATGCTCCGGCGTCGGTGCCGAAGATTTCTACGTTCATCTTGTTGTGCTCGGCGGTGTGGCAGGCCCAGGTGACTTCCAGAAGAACGGTGGCCCCATTCTTCATCTTGATGAATGCGGTGGCGAGGTCGTCGACGTCGAAAATGGTTTCGGATTTATCGGATAGCCCCCAACCGCCTTCTCCTAGGCCGCGGTTGCCGAACTTCGTATAGGTAGAACCGGATACGGAAACGGGTTCGAAGTTTCCGATGGTGTGGAGGCAGAGGTCGAGGAGGTGGACGCCGATGTCGTTTATCGCGCCAGCTCCCGCGAGAGCTTTGTTGCCGAACCATGTACCCAGAGTGGGGATACCGGAGCGGCGGAACCAGTAGGCTTTGGCGTAGTAGATTTCGCCGAAGGCGCCTTTTTCGGCGAGGGAGTGGATCTTTTGCGATTCCTCGCGGAAGCGTTGGTTCATGCCGAGGGTAAAGAGCTTGCCGCTTTCTTTGGCGGCGTCGATGACGGTCTGGGCTTCCGTCGCGTTCATGGCGAAGGGCTTTTCGAGCATCACGTGCTTTCCCGCTTTGAGGGCGGCGATGGCGAGCTCGGCGTGAAATTTGTTGGGGACGGCGATGTACACGGCGTCTACGTTCTCGCTGGCGAAGAGGGCGGCGGAATCAGCGTAGCGTTCTCCGATTTCGAATTTATCGGCGAACTCGTTCAAGCGGTCTTCGCTAAGGTCTTGAGCCGCTGTGAGGCGGGCATTGTCGTGTTTGAGGAGGTCTTCAGCGCTGTGGTAGGCGATCTTTCCTGCCCCAATGAATCCGAATCTTACTTCTGACATTTGGGAATGAAGGGTTTTAAATTTCTGATTATCAGATGGGGATAACTTATTCTGGGATAACGGGCTTTGGTTTTCAGCCATAGCGATCCCTGAGCTCCGTCTCGATGGGAATGCTGAAGAATTGTGATTGAGCGGCAATCTTACATAATATCAAAATACTATGGTTGTGTTGCGAGAATCTACGTTGTTTATTGGGAATGCTGAAAGATAGAATCAATTCAAATTATGATAAACTCTGTTCCACTGGAGCTATTGTCGGTAGCTCATTACCATCAGGACCCGCGGAGCCAACCGGGGGCGCAGCGTTTGGAGATCGGTTCTGAGGCTGTTGAGCTGGTGACGCGTGGAAGGGGTTGGATCGAGCATGAGGGCGAGTGGCTGGAGGTGAGGCCGGGCGCTTTGCTTTGGCATCGGGAAGGAGATCGGACGATTGCGAAGAGCGATCCCGAGGATCCGTATAGCTGTTTGTCGGTGCGTATGAGAGGGGATCGTTTTGAGGGGAGGAGGTTGCCGCGAGTTTCGATCTGGCCGGATCGGGAAGCGGTTGAAGAGCTCACCGAAGAGAGCATTCAGATGTTTTTGGATGAGGGGTTCGATAAAGGGGTGCTCCTTCAGTATCTGTTTTCGAAGCTCTTATATCAGGCGAAGCTGTATCATCATCGGAAGGAATCTGGAGTGATGCCGGAGGCCTTGCTGGCAGCTGGGAAGCTGATCGACGAGCGGTATGGAGAGGCGATCAAGATGGAGGACTTGGTGAGGGTTTCGGGGTGGAGCGCGCCGCATTTGCATGAGCAATTTAAGCGGCATTATGGAACGAGTCCGCATCAGCGGATTATGGCGAGGCGGATTCGGGCGGGCCGGGAGCTTCTGCTGGGGAGCGGTTTGTCGATTAAAGAGATCGCGGCGGAGACGGGGTTTACGCATAGCTCGGCGTTTTGCGCGGCGTTTAAGAAGAGCGTTGGGGTGTCGCCCAAGAAGTTTCGGGATGGGTATTTTTTTGGGTAGAGGTTCTGCTTGCGGAGGAAGGGATCCGAGGGATGGGTTTAAGATGAGGGTTAGGAGGGAATGGGGCTTGTCTTTGAGGTTTGTTGAACTTGGGGTGTTTTGCGCGGTCGGAAGCCGATTCGCTCGTTTTTATTGCCACTGCTTATGCTCGATATCTTTGAAGACATGGGGGTATTTTTATACCCGTTGATTTTTTGCTCCTTGGTGGGCGTATTCATTATTGTGGAACGCCTGGTGGCGTTGCGGAAGGCGGCCATTACTCCGGAATCGTTACTTAAGCAGATTGTCGCTGGCGAAAGGGTGGATGGAGGGCAGGATTCGGCTTTGGGACGAATCGTGGCGTATTGGCATCAGCACGAGAAGGATCAATCGGCCGTGAAAGCTTACGCGCGATTGGAAGTGAATCGGATGGAGCGTGGTTTCGTATTTTTGGAGATCATCGTGGGAGCGGCCCCGTTGTTGGGGCTGTTGGGAACGGTGACGGGGCTCGTGCAGGTGTTTGGAAATGTTTCGACGGAGACGGGTTTACCGGATCCTTCGGCATTTACGCAGGGGATCGCTCTGGCTCTTGGAACGACGGTAATGGGGCTCGCGGTGGCGATTCCTTGCTTGATCGCGAGTGGATATTTGCAGCGTCGCGTCGAAACATTTGCGGTGCAGCTTGAGTCGCTCTTGGAGCAAATGGGCCTTAAGGACGTATGAGTTTGCTGCAAAGACGTCGGAAGAAGCCGAACGTCAATATCATCCCGCTGATGGATGTATTGACGATCTTGATATTCTTTTTCTTGGTGAGCATGCAGTTCAAGGAGATGACGACTTTGAATCTGACGCTGCCGGATATCGAGTCGGCGGGTCAGAATGAGTTTTCGGAAAAGGTGACTTTGAGCATCGACGCGGAGGGTGTGGTTTATTTGGAGGGGAACCCGATTGAGCTAGATGCGTTGAAGGAGGTCGTGGTGGGGATAGCTAAGGTGACGGATGACGTGCCGGTTTTGATTCGGGCGGATAAGTCTACTACGGTGGAATTATTGACGGATGTGATGGATGTGTGCCGTCTGAATGGCCTGAGTAAGATACGGCTGCAGTCGAAGTGAGCGGATCTTTGATTTAAGCGCAAAAGAGGCGGCAGTCACAAGAGATGGTGGGCTCTGGGGCTTGAGTTGCGCGTTGTTTCGGTCCGCAGATCTACGCTGATGCCTTCGCTTCGCTTGGGTGTCGTCACTGTGTTCCTCGGTAGTGATGTCGGGCTGCTGCCAGCTTTGAGTTTATTCACGAACAAGCCCTAATCTTCTGACAGTATTCTTTAAGAAGGTGAGAAGACGGTGGGCTTTGGGGGTTCGGCAGCTGGAAGCAGCCGCTCCGGGATGAGTGGTTCATCGAGCTCACGCTCGATGCTACTGTTTGATTGTCTTAGGAATTTCCATCGAGACGATGGACGCTAGCTGATTGGCGTGTGGAATCTTTGATCTGCTCGTTAGGTACTCTCTTGGGAAAATAAAGCTTTCCCTTGACATTCTAGGGGAAGGATCATTTTTGTTTCCCTAGAATGACAAGGGGTAATGGCATTAAGGAACGATCGGATTTGCTGCAGGGGACTTTGGATCTGTTGATTTTGAGGACTTTACAGCGTGGAAAACTGCATGGCTTTGCGATTACGGAGAGTATATCGGTCACTTCGAGAGAAGCGCTTTTGGTGAAGGAGGGATCGCTTTATCCCGCGCTGCATCGTTTGGAAAAACGGGGTTTCATCGAGGCGGAATGGGGACTGTCGGAGAACAACCGAAGGGCGAAGTATTATAAGCTGACGCGTAAGGGGAAGACTCATTTGAATTCGGAAGTTGAATACTGGTCGCGATTCGTGAGCGCGGTGCAGGGAGTCTTGGAAGGATAGTGAAATTGGTTGAATTTGCCGGTTTGACGCTCGGCCTACAGTAGTTTGGAGATTTTATGACTAGAAAGCGCAGGGAGCAGGATTTGGATGAGGAGCTACGTTTTCACATCGATATGTCGGTGGAGAAGAAGATGGCATCTGGGATGAGCGAGGAGGAGGCGAGGAAGGAGGCCTTGCGGGATTTTGGCGGCGTCGATTTGGCGAAGGAGCGAATTCGAGATGGATGGGTGTCGCGCTATGTATTCGGTTTTTGGAGAGACCTGAAGTTGGGTTGGCGTCAGATGTGGGCCCGCAAGATGGTCGCATTCGTCATTGTGGCGACTTTGGGTTTAGCGATTGGGAGCAATACGGCGATTTTCTCTACCTTGAATGAGTTGGCGATTAAGGGGCTCCCTTTTGAAGAGTCGGACCGATTGGTGGAGATCTATAACTCTTATGGTCAGGATGAATTGAACAATGAGGGGAATAATCTGACGCATTACTTGATGTATTCAGAGTTTGAGGACTTGTTCGAAAGCGTGAGCTTAAGAGAAGCGTTTTGGGGAAAGGTTTCTTGGGATGGCAATTTGGCGCAGACCAAGACATACAGGGTGACGCCCGAGTTTTTCGACACTTTGAAAGTGAGGCCATTGTTGGGCGATTTCTTCGATGAAAGTCATCGAGTTGAGGGAGGGAAAAAGGTAGCGGTGCTGAGTTATGGGTTTTGGCGCTCTCGCTTTGGCGGCAATGCGGATGTGTTGGGTAAGAGCATCAGTGTTAAAGAGGAGCAATTTGAGGTCATTGGAGTGGCTCCCAAGGAGGTGTCTGATTTGGATACGACCGTAGGTTTGTTCACAGCTTGGCAGTGGCAAGAGGGTAATGTGGATACGGCGTATCATCTATCGCGTCATATGAATTACGGGCAGCTGTGGGCTCGCTTAAAGAGCGATGTTTCGACGGAGGGGTTGCGGACGCGGGTGAATGCAATGAATGCTGAGTACTTCGCCGGTTTAGCGGAAGCGGATCAGGCGATGCTGAAGCGGATGGGCCATCGGATTGGTGTGGGCTCTGTAAAGGACGAACGGATACGCGACGTGAAAGGCTCATTGTTTATGCTGCAGTTGGCGGCGGGTCTGATTCTTTTGATCGCGTGCGTGAATGTTTCGAACATCCTTTTGGCCCGGGCGAATGAGCGTCAGGCAGAGTTTGGGATACGGACGGCTTTGGGCGCTGGGAGAGGCGCCCTGTTGAGACAGGTTTTCGCTGAGTTGGCATTGCTCTCTTTGGTTGCGTGCGCGGTTGGTGTGGCTGCCGGAGCGGGAGGAATCCATTTAATCAATACCGAGGCTTCAGGATTACTGCCCCCGATCGAGGGAGTCAGTCTCGACGGGACGGTTTTGCTGGGGACGATTGGATTTACTTTATTTGCGGTTGTGTTGTGCGGCGCCTTGTCGAGTTGGAAGGTTTTGCGGGCGAATGCTTATTCGGCTCTAAAAGGAGGAGGACGCGCGGCGTCGGCGAGCCGGGTATCTCGAAAGGCAAGCGCCTGGTTGATCTCCGGTCAGTGCGCGGCCGCTTTCGCCGTAACGGTAGGCGCGGGCTTGCTTTGGGTGAGTATGCAGCGGGCGGTGAATCTAGATCCTGGATACGACAGTCGAAATGTCGCGACGTTTCGGTTCTATTTGCCATGGACGACTTATGAGCGCTGGCAGCTCATGGGCTTTCAACGTCAACTGGGAGATGTACTGCGGGGTAATCCCGAAGTGGAAAAATTCGCATATTCGGCGAATGTTCCGAGTTTTGGGTATCACCGGAGTTTGGTGTATTTTCCGGATAGAATCTTCGAGGAGGCCTTGGAGCAACCGAAGGCGGATATGTCGATCGTGTCGCCTGGCTATTTCGACGTGTTGGGGATCGAGTTATTGGATGGACGCGATTTTACCGCGGCGGATATCGAAGCGCAGAGCGAACCTATGATTGTGGATACGCGTTTTGCGGAGAAATACTTCGATGGTAAGAGTCCTCTGGGGCGGAAAATCCACCTTGGGAATGTACCTGGTGAAGGAGCTGAGTGGGCTACCATTGTAGGAGTTGTGGAAGCGGCGAGGAATCTATCTTTGGACAATGCGGAGGAGTTTCCGTTTGTGTATCGAGTATTGCGGCCGAGGAGAGCCCGCGAGTATAGCGTTTTCGTGAAGACGAGGACGGCTCCGGAAAGGGTTTTGGAGCAGGTTCTAGGAGAGGTAAGGGAGTTGGATCCTAATCTCGTTCCCTTTCGTATGGGAACTTTGGATATGTTTTTGGAGGAAGCCTTAGCGAATCGGAAGGCGGTCTTGCTGATGATTGGAGCGTTTGCGGCTTTAGCTTTGGGACTCTCTGCGACGGGTATTTATGGGGCATTGGCGCATGATGTGTCTCAACGGCAGAAGGAGCTGGGGATTCGCAGCGCGTTGGGGGCGGAGAAGTTGGAGTTGTTTAAATCGGTGGTTTGGAATGGGGTCAAGCGTGTGGGGATTGGCTTGGCGATTGGCGCAGCGCTGTCTGTTGCGCTGGCGAAGTTTTTGTCGGAAATGCTGTTTGCCGTGCGGACGACGGAGCCGGTGGTTTATCTGGGGATTGGATGCGTGATGCTGGCCGTGGGCGTTTTGGCGAGCGTAGCTCCCGGCTTGAGAGCAATGCGTATTCGGGCTTTGGATGCGATGAGAAATGGAGAGTAGGTTGGGGTACGGAACTTTCTCAAGTTCCGCTACGCGTGGCTTGGCTTTGGCTCTATGGGGCTGGCGCGGCACTCTTGCGAGTACCGCTCCTTTTAGATGATATTTACGGCGGGTTGGTTGTCGCGGTAGTAGATTTGAGAGAGGCTTTTTAGATAGTCTGCGGTGGGGCCGGTGAGGACTCTCAGTTGTTTGGGGGTATAGCGCCATTCCCAGTTTCCGACGGCTTCGCCGGGAGTGTTGAAGCGAGCGCTGTCGTCGAGACTCATGAGGTCTTGAAGCTGGACGATGGCGAGCCTTGAGACGGATCGGTAGGAGCTTCGGATGAGGTCCCAACCGATTTCGGAGCCGTTGATGCGATAGTAGCGACGGACGTGGTCTTGGGTCTTTTTGTCGGCTTTGCGATACCAGCCTAGGCTAGTGTTATTGTCGTGAGTGCCTGGATACACGACGGAGTTGTGTTGGAGATTGTGCGGGAGGTAGTAATTGTCGGAGTCGCCGCCGAAAGCGAATTGGAGGATAGACATGCCGGGGAGGCCGGTGTCGCGACGGAGTTCGCGGACGGCGTCG
>JBCCZW010000192.1:0-7476 GCA_039186805.1 Verrucomicrobiota bacterium | reverse complement strand
GCCAAATACAAAAAATAAGGCGCCTCATCCTTGCTCTTCTCCTCCACAAAGCGGACCGCATCCTCCGTCAGCAGATCCGTAGCATAGCCTTCCTCATGCACCGACTCGTACCCGCGATGCCAATCCAACTCTCCCGCTCTAACCCTCCGAAAATAATCGATCGCCCCATTGTAGTGCCCATAGAAATACGTGAATCCATGATTAAGCGGATGAAACAACTTGCTACGCAATCCGAGATGCCACTTCCCCAACATCCCGCGATGCGCATAACCCGCATCCCCCAGCATCTCGGCAAGCGTATACTCCTCTGTGGGCAAACCGCTCGCCTTCCGCGGATTGATCACATAATCCAACAGGTCGAAACGGTGCGGATACCGGCCAGTCATCAGTCCAGCCCGAGTCGGCGAGCACTGCGGCGCCACGTAGAAGCGATTCAGCCTAACATTCTCGGTCGCCAGCTGATCGATATGAGGCGTGCTCATCTCCGGATTATGGTAGCCCACGTCATTCCATCCCAAGTCATCGACCAAGATCAACACGATGTTCGGTCGATCCTCCGTCCCAAAGGAAACCCAAATGCTCACGCTTAACGCTAGTAGTGAAGCCAGTTTTTGAATACGCATTCGAAGTAACTCCTCAATTCCTCTCAGGGGTCCAGGGATCCTTCGGACGCAAAAACAAAGCATCCACCTCTTCATACCAATCATGGAGTCGACGCCTCATTTCAGTCACCCGAGCCGTCTCCGATTCCGCCAAATCAGTCGTTTCGCCGATGTCGTCTTTTAAATGATACAAATGCGTACGCCCGTCCTCATAGCGTTCGATCAATTTCCAATCGCCAACGCGGACTGCTCCCGATGGAAATCCTCCCTGATTGCTATAGTGCGGATAGTGCCAAAAAAGCGCATCCCTTTCTATCTCGCCCTCCCCACTCAATTCGGGAATGAGAGAAACGCCGTCGACAGCATATTGCCTTCTCACTCCCGCTGCTTCCAGCAATGTAGGGAAAAAGTCGATACTGCATACCGGCGTTTCATTCACGCTCCCCGCTTTCGTCACGCCCGGCCAACGCACAATAAAGGGCTCCCGAATACCCCCTTCATAAATCCACCCCTTACCGCCCCTCAAAGGCAAATTCGATGTCGGATGCCCTTCGCTTGTGGACAAGCCTCCATTGTCCGAAGTAAAGCAGACAATGGTCTCCTCGCGAATTCCCAAGTCATCCAAAGCCGCTAACACGCGGCCGACGCTCGTATCCATCGATTCCACCATTGCTGCATACACTGCGTGACTTTGCAGAATTCTCACCCTTCGCTCCTGCTGTCCCTTGTAATAACGCGCCTTGCGATCCACCCTCTTGGGGTTAGCAAGTCCCGAACGCGGCCAAACCTGCTCCTCCACTCCAAACTGAGGCTTTCCTCCCAAGCCCGATCGCTTCGCTTTCTCCTCATACTTCCGCACCAATTCCTCCGGAGCCATCAAAGGCGTATGCACGGAATAGAAGCTCAAATACGCCAGAAAGGGCTCATCCCGATTCGCTTCCATAAAAGCAATCGTTTCATCCGCCAAACGAGCCGTCAGAAACTCCCCCTCCGGTCCGTCCTCCAAACGCGGATTTCCATAGGGCGAAAAGTACTTCCCGCCAAACCAAGGACCCCCCTTACTCCAACCGCCCCTGTTTATATCGAATCCCTGATGCTCCGGCCAAAACGCCTCCTCCTCGCCCAAGTGCCACTTGCCCGCAAAAAAAGTTCGATACCCCGCATCGCGAAGAACCTCCGCCAAAGTAATCTCCTCCAACGGCACGTGATCCGCTAAAGGAGCAGGCTTAAAGAGCCCCTCGCGCTTGCCGGGAAAGTAATTCGTCGCCTGAATCCTCGTAGGATATTTGCCCGTCATCAGACTGTAGCGAGTCGGCGAACACACCGGATTCGCCGCGTAGCCGTCCGTGAAGCGCATTCCCTCTGCCGCTAGCCCATCAATAGAAGGCGTCTCGTAAAACGTATCCGGATTATTCGCGCCGATATCCATGTAGCCCAAGTCATCGACCAAAATAAATAAGATATTCGGCAAGCGCGAATACGCGTCCGATAGCAAAGTCAAAAGGCAAATTCCCAATGCAAACCGAAAAATCTTCATCATGCTTACTTTGATTCGTTTATCTCAAATTCCAGGCGAAACGCCTCAATGGCCGCTGCAAGCCGAACCACTTCATTTCGCATCGATTCCACACGATTATCTCGCTCGTGAACATCGAATCGCAAATTGTAGAGCTCCGGTCCCCTATTATCTCGATCAAATCGATGCGCGCCATCCGGCATATACTTCCAATCGCCCTTCCGAATCCCAATCGGTTTCCCGTTCTTTAGATACAAAAACGAATCTCGCTCAAAGCCCGCATCAGGATCTCCCAAGAATTTGGATACATTATAACCATCGATCGTCACCTCAGGCAATTTCGCCCCTGAATACGCTGCAAAAGTCGGCAACAAGTCGATCGTCGAAACCACCGCGCTGCTCACCTTGCCCGCCGGGACCTTGCCGGGCCACCAAATGATGCTCGGCACCCGCACCCCCCCTTCGTAATTGGAGAACTTGCCGTCGCGCAACGGGCCGGCGCTCCCGCTGCGATCCCCCAAATTCAACCAGGGTCCATTGTCGGAGGTGAATATCGCAAGGGTGTCCTCGCTCAAACCTTCCGTATCCAAAAAGTCGAGCAACCGACCCACATGCCAATCGATCTCCTCCACCGTATCGCCGTAAAGACCCCGCTCGCTCTTGCCGATAAATTGAGGCGTCGCGAAAAGCGGAATATGCGGCATCGTCGGAGTCAAAAAAACGAAGAAAGGATCACCCTCTCTCTCTTTGATGAAATTGATCGCCTTGTCGAAGTAACGCTCCGTCAAAGTCGACTGATCTGCAGGGTACTCCACGATCTCCTCACCCTCCATCAAAGGAACCAAATCCCCTAGCTTATTCTCCTGCTTGATCATCTTCCGATCGCTTGGATCGCTCGCTACGACACTCTGGTCCGCCATCGCCTTCTCGAGCGTGTATCCATTCAACAGTTTCACATTCTTAGAAAACTTCTGGTTCGGCCCAATATACATGTCATTGCTGTACGGAATTCCGTAATACAGATCGAACCCCTGGCGTGTCGGCAGAAACTCCGGATTATCCCCCAAATGCCACTTGCCCACGCAGGCCGTGGCATAGCCTTCGGCCTTAAGCATCTCCGCAATCGTCACTTCATTCGAAGCAAGGCCGCCTACGCCCGGAAAGTAAACGCCCTTTGTCCCATGTCGGGCCGCATAACGTCCGGTTAATAGCGACGCCCGCGAAGCGCTGCAGACCGAAGACCCCACATAAAAGCTCGTGAGACGAAGTCCTTCTTCGGCCATCCGATCTATCCTAGGCGTACGTATATTAGGCGACCCGTAGCAGCCAAGATCCCCATAGCCCAGGTCGTCGACAAAGATAACAATAAAATTCGGTCGCTCAGAAAACCCGGCGGCCAAACCCATCCAAAAACTTAAAACAATAAAGAGAGCAGTTTTCATGTGTATCCTATTCGCTCTGCTGGAGGAGCGACCTCACTGTCGCTCCAAGACAGCGGATTATCCGCCGATGCGCAGCCCACACTATAATTGACCGTAGAACCAAAACGTTCCCAGGCGGAAACCTGTTTCAAGACATCATTCGAAAATAAGCTCCATCTCTCCCCACCAGGCGAGCAATTGCGCCTTCATTTCCCCTGCTTTCTTGGGCATCTTATCCGCCAAATTCGTCGTTTCTCCCTGATCCTTCTTCAAATCAAACAGCATTGCATCGCTCCCATCCGGATTCGCCAAGAACTTCCACCGCCCCTCGCGCATCGCCAAGAAGGGACTCCGAAACTCCTTCTTTCCCGGCTTGATGCTGCCATAAACTCCATACTCCCAAAAAATCGGCTTCTTCCTAAGAGCTCCCTTGCCCAGCAAGGCCTCGCTCATATCCTCTCCATCGTAAGCTTTCGCATCCGGAGTTTGAATACCAGTCATACTCGCCAAAGAACGCTGCAAATCCATCGCCGCCACCACGCTCTCCTCATCTGTCCTTCCCGCTGCGATCTTCGCCGGCCAACGAATGATAAAAGGCATACGAATTCCACCCTCATGCAAACTCCACTTTCTTCCAAAAAACGGACCCGTAAACCCAGGAGGATCGATACCATTCTCGTAGTAGCGAGGCCAATCCGTCGGTCCATTGTCGCTAGTAAAGATCACGATCGTATTCCCAGCCTGCCCCTCTTTATCGAGGGCATCGAGCAGCCGCCCGATCTGGGCATCCATATCCGCCAAAACGGCCAAAAACTTCCTCTCCTCGGGATTATCCGTTAGATCGGCATAATCCTCAGCCCGACCCTTCCGCGGAATAAACGCATCGTGTACATCATTTGGATACACCTCCAAATAAAAAGGTACCCCAGCGCCTCGACCGATAAAGTCGATCGCCTTATCTACATAAATCTTTGTCGTATCATGCTTGGGAGCATGCAAAATTTTGCCCCGACCGAGCTCCTCGCTCATCTCCGCATTCCTTCCGTTCCCAAACAGAACCCGATCTCCCAGTCCTTCGAACGAAACGTAACTCTCGTCAAAACCGTATTCCGTCGGCAGTGGCGCGTCGCCCACATCCCGACCGCCTCCTAGATGCCATTTTCCAAAGTGCGCCGTCCGGTAGCCCGCATCCTTAAACACCTGCGCCGTATGAATTGATTCCACCTGCAGATAATTCGCCATCTTCCGACGCTTCTGAGCGCCGCTTCCCGACAAAAAGGAATTGATCCGCCACCGCTGCTGATACTGCCCAGTACTTAAGGCTGTCCGAGACGCTGAGCAAATCGGAGAATTCACGTAAAAGTGAGTTAACTTCAACCCCCCTTCCGCCAAGCGATCAATGTGCGGCGTCTTAATCAGCGGATTCCCAAAGCAGCTCGGGTCCGCATAACCCATGTCGTCGATGAACAAAATCAACACGTTTGGTTTGGAATCCCCATGCAAAGAGGAAGCAACGCCAATGAAGCAAAGAAGATTAAGAGCAAACAATCGCATCATACGGATATGATTTTGCGAAAACCTTCACTATACTCCCAGCTTATGCCTTCTCAATCGCTGAGGCTCCGAATCCGAAGCTCGGATACTTCTCAATTTCGCTGAACCGACTCGAATCGGCAAAGCTTGTCCGGAAGCAAACTATGCCAACTCTCTACCGCCCTCTTCCTCTTTCCAAAGACGACATTCAACCAATTGCTGCTTCAAAGCCGCGTACTCAGCCTCCAAAACCGGAAAGAGATCCGAAGCCAAATCAAGTTCCTCTGTTTTGCCGGCCATCTCAATCTCCGAAGCGACAACGCTCATCGTCACTCCGCCCACATTGGACGAGGCTCCTTTTATGGAATGCCCCACTTGATGAATCCTCTCGGAAGCCCGTTCCTCCAACCCCCTCGCGAGATCTTGCAGCTTTGAACTCATCTCCGTCATGAACGATTCCACTACCAACAGCATCAAAGACTCATCGCCCATCGTCAGCTCTCTAAAGCTGTCATAATCGAAGATTACCTTCCCCGATTCCTCGTCGATATATTTTGACTCCCATTCAGAAGACTCAGCGTCCTTCCCCTTATCCATCGGTCCATCGTCCCTTTCTATAATTCTATCGTCCAAGAACTTCTCTAAAACCTGACCTAGTTTCTCCGGATCTACAGGTTTCGTCACATAGTCATCCATCCCAGCTTCCACGCACGCTTCGCGGTCGCCCTGCATCGCATTCGCCGTCATCGCCACCACAGGGATCGCAGGATCCCAAAGACCTGTCTCGCTTCGGATCCGACGACTCGTCTCGAACCCATCCATAACCGGCATCTGACAATCCATCAAAACGAGATCGTAAGGCATCTGCGACAGCGACGATAAGGCCTCTCTGCCATTTCCCGCCAGGTCCACCCTAGCGCCGAACTTCTCCAATATGCCCCTCGCCACCGCCTGATTCGTCTGATTGTCGTCAACAACCAGTATCCTAGCATCGAATACAGGAAGATCTTTCTTGGAATAGCTGTCCTCTGTCCGCGAATCCTCGCTCTCTCCTCTCAGGACCCTTACGAGCGTATACAGCAATTCGTTTTGATTGACAGGTTTTCCCAGATAGCCCGCAAAGCCAGCTTTCTCATACATGGAAGCATCGCCCCTACTTATCTGCGAAGTCAGCATCACTAAAGGCAAATTCTCGCACCCGCCCAATTCCTTAATGCGTTTCGCGAGTTCCATCCCATCCATCCTCGGCATCTGCATATCCAAAATTGCAATACTAAAGGGTTCCTCGGACTCATTCGACTGCCCAAGCAATTGCAACGCCTCTTCCCCGCTCGCCGCCATCTCGAAGGTCGCCCCCCACTTATGCAACAGATTATGCAAGAGACAGCGATTCGTCCCATTATCGTCAACCGCTAAAACCCTCTCGCCCCGGAGATGGTCCAACGCGAGAGGGACGCAATTCATCTCTGCAAGCGGGAGTTTCAAGGTAAATCCGAATACCGAACCCTGCCCGTTTTCGCTATCCACCCAAATCTCTCCCCCCATCATTTCGACGAGCTGCCTGCAAATCGCCAGACCAAGCCCCGTACCGCCATACAATCGAGTCGTCGAGCCATCCGCCTGCTCGAAACGCTCGAACAAATGAGTCCGCTGCTCCTCCGTCAAACCAATCCCCGTATCCGCAACCTTAATACTCAACTTTGCAAATCCTTCTTCCTCGTAACTCGTATCGCAGAACAGCGCAATCTCGCCCCTCTCGGTAAATTTTACGGCATTCCCAACTAAGTTTGTAAGTATCTGACGGATACGCCCTGGATCCCCTTTAAGCCAAACCGGATCCACCGGCAACGCGGGACAAATAAACTCCAGTCCCTTCTCATGCGAGCGAATCGCATTCGCCCCCGCAAAATCGCTCAAGAACTGGCCCAACTCGAAATCCAGAATCTCCAGATCCAATTTCCCCGCTTCCACCTTCGAATAGTCCAATATATCGTTTATCAGCCCCAACAAGGAGCCTGCGCTATCCTTCACGGTTTTCGCAAACCCCATCTGCTCCCGATTCAAGCCGCTATCCAGCAAAAGATTCGTCATTCCAATAACGCCATTCATCGGCGTGCGGATCTCATGGCTCATATTCGCCAGAAATTCGCTCTTCGAACGATTCGCATCTTCCGCTACTAAAGTCGCCTTTTCCATCGCCTCCTCATGCCGCTTTTTAGTCTCCAGCATGGTATTGAACGCCTCCCCCAATTCCCCCAACTCATCATCTGATCTCACGTTTACCTTCACCTCGGCCTCACCCGCAGAAACGGCCCGACTAGCGTCCACCAAATCCATAATCGGCCGCGTAATGTTTCGAGATTGATACAAGGCCAAAGCCACTGCCAGCAAGCCGGTTACCGTC
>JBCCZW010000191.1:0-7487 GCA_039186805.1 Verrucomicrobiota bacterium | reverse complement strand
TGTTAAATGGGGAATGGGAGGGTAGGCTTCGATTCATCGAACTTGCATTCGATGTTACTGCTCTCTGCTATGGTGGGGATAGAAGATGAAGGTGAGGATGGAAGATGAAGATTAGTAGATGACGAGGTGGATGCGGGAAGTGGGGCGGGAGCGCTGTTGGCAGAAGGCGCGGGCAAAGGTGATGGCGTCTTCGTATTCTTGGGCTTTTTTGGGAGACCAGCGGCGACCCTCGGGGCAGAGGGCTTCTTTGAGGCCTGAGAGCACTACAGTGGCTTTGTTGAAGCGGCAGATGCTCTTCACTGCGAATAGCAACTTTGCTCGGAAGATGAGCATGGAAAAGGGAGTACCTGACAAATCGACGTGGCTGATGGCGGACTGGGGAGCGCAGGCGTTCATCTGGAGGGCGAGTTTCTGGGCTTTCTCCAGGAAAGTTTTGGCTTGATCGACTTCTTCTGGGAGGGCGGCCTCGATGGATTCTTTGATTTGGCGGGCTAAGTAGAGGTCGCCGCCGACGAGTGGGTGGAACAGCGAACAGACCACTTGAAGCTTGGTGAGTTCTGCTGTCGTCGGGCGGGTCATATGATTTCAGGCTGACCTAGGCTACCGATCTCGGCAAGAAATTCGTCTAGGTTCTTGAAGTCTTTGTAGACGCTGGCGAAGCGGACATAGGCGATGGGATCTATGTTCTTGAGAGCTTCGAGGAGCTTTTCGCCGATAGCGGCGGACGGGACTTCCATGCCGTGCTCGTTTTCGAGGGAGTCTATCATGTCCTCGACGAGTATGTTGATCTGCTCGGCGCTGACGGGACGTTTTTGACAGGCGCGTCGGAGGGAGTTGATGATCTTGGCTTTTTCGAAGTCTTCGCGGCGCCCGTCTCTTTTGGTGACGTAGAGGTTTTCGCGGAGAATCTGTTCGGACGTGGAGTATCGGTGGTTGCACTCCATGCATTCGCGGCGGCGACGGATGGTCGTGCCGTCTTTGCTGATCCGCGAATCGACGACTTTATCCAGAGTGGATGCGCACTTTGGGCACCTCATAGGAGATTATGAATTTGGGTGGAGGGCCAAAAGATCCCTTCCGTTCTTTGACGGAGCGGCATCTGGATTCAGTAGGTCTCCGTGGGCGAGGAGGATTTGATTTGGCAGGCTCATTCTTCTCGAAGCATAGTTTGATCGCTTGTTTGAGCGGTTTGGACGCAAAACGAGCTGAAATGCTGTTTTATACTGCGGGAAAGAGGAAATGGGGTCAATGGCGGAAAGTTGGGAATGGGAGTTCAATTGTAAGGCTTTCGGGACGGTGCGCTTCGCCTTTGCTGGTTGCCGAATTACCTTGGGGGGAGGGTGTTGTAAGTCTTACGACACTGGCAACTCGATGCGCATGGTGGTGCCGTGGGGGCTGGAGGAGGCAACGGCGATGTCGCCGTGGTGAGAGCGGAGGATGCGCTTGGTAATCGATAGGCCAAGGCCGGTACCTTCAGGCTTGCCGGTGAGGAAGCTTTCGAAAATTTTGTCCTGGATATCCTCTGGTATGCCGGTGCCACTGTCTTCGAAGTAGACGGCGATGCAGTGAGCACCTTGTACGTTGGTCTCGATTTTCGAGTAGATTCTGAGCCGACCTCCGTTGGGCATAGCGTCGGCGGCGTTGATGATTAGATTGAGAAAGACTTGCTGCAGTTGACCTTTGTGGGCGTGGACGTGCGCGTTTTCTTCGGTCTCTTGGAAGGAAAGCTCTATGTGCTGCTGTTGCATTTTCAGGCGGACGAGCAAGCAGGTGTCTATAATCAGATCGTTGACGGACCAGCGCGAGGCGAGGCTCTCCGGGGCCTTGCCGAAGGAGAGGACTTTACTCACGATTTCCTCGAGTTGGTCGATTTTTTCCTTGATGACCTGGGTGTCTTTGTTGCGTGGATCTGTCTCGTCGTAGTTGAGACGAAGGGCTCCGAAGAGGAGTTTGATGACGGTGAGGGGATTGCGGATCTCGTGCGCGATTTCTGCGGATAGGAGGCCGAGCGTTGTGAGTCGTTCGCTTTTGCGGAGGCGCTCTTCAGAATTGAAGACTCGAGAATAGAGCGTGGCGTTTTCTGAAGCGACGGCGGAAAGGGAGGCAAAGGCTTGAAGGATGCGTTTTTCGTCGTTGGGGAAACGGTGGCGTTTGCGGGTGTAGACATTTACGATACCGATTAAGTCGCCTTCGTAAACCATCGGCGTTGACAGGCAGGAAGTGACGTCGGAGTCGCGAGGCACGTCTGAGAGGTCGCGGTAGTCGGGCGTGGTTATGTTGGGAAACTCTACTTGGCGCTTGGTGCGCACGGAGCTTGATGAAAGAGAAGATTCTAAGGGGATGCGTTCGACTTCGTCATCCCATTGAGGGCGGTCGGGGGCGACGGATTTGAGAACCATCTCGTCGTCTGATTTGTCGTAGATCTGAAGGGTGCAAAGTCTAGCGCCGGTTAGCGCCAGGGCAGATTCAGTTACGGAGTCCCAGAGTGATTGTATTTCTAGATTGGATACAACATTCTGACCGACTTCCAGAAGGGCTCTTAGCTGTTCTGATTGATTAGTCAGGCGTCGGTAGCGCCAGATGATTTCCAACACGTTGGCTGATTCTTGAGTGATGAGTTCGAGTTTTTCGAGGTCTTCTTGAGTGAACGCATTTAAGGATTCGGCATCGACGTCGATGGCGCCGATTATTTGACCGCCGGAGATCATGGGCGCCGCCATTTTCGATCGCGTGCCTTCCAGGAGTTTTATGTATCGATTATCTTGCGACACGTCTGGAGCGTAACGGGACTCGCCGCGGAAAGCGACGCGCCCGGTCAGTCCTTTACCAATGTGGAGGGCGAGGTCTTGGATGTTTGGCGGATACCCGAGAGCGTATTCCTTCTCTAGAAGTCCGTTGTTGGGGCTAATGAGATTGATGGAAGCGGCCGATGGAGAGAAGAGGCTTTGGATCTCTTCCATGATGATGCGATAGGCCTCGTGGATATTAGTGACCGCGCTCGCGATTTGGCTGATGCGGTAGAGCGATAGGAGCGTCTGGGGAGATTGGGTGAGGTCTGATTTGATAGCCACGGTGTGGATAATTGGAATGGTGAATTGTGAATGTGGAATTGGATGGTGTAGATGCCGGGTCGGCGCCCCGGCCTACAGGATGATGAGCTGCGCTGTTCGCCCGCGAGCGGGCTTCCTACATTTTTGTTAGCTGATTTTGGCGTAGATGGCGCCGCCGAGAAGTTTGGGCCCGTCGTAGAGGGCCATGACTTGACCGAGGGCGAGGGCGCGCTGAGGTTCTTTGAAAGTGATTTGGGCTTTGTCGTCATTGACTTTTCGATACGCGATGGGGATTCGGGGATCGCGATAGCGGACTTTGCATTCTATCTCGCATTCGTCTGGGAGGGGTTCGCCTTGGAAGCTGAGGTTGGAGATTTCGCAGCTGCTGGAGTAGAGCCCAGGGGCGCTGGGGTCCTCGAAGGAAATGAGGAGGGCGTTGCGATCTTTTTCTTTGCCGACGACAACGTAGTTTTTGTTGTCGGCGTTGGAGGGAATGCCGATGCCTTTGCGTTGACCGATGGTGAAGTAGTGGAGGCCGTGGTGTTCGCCGAGGGTTTTATCGTCCCCGGCTCGGATGATGGGTCCAGGGCGGTCGGGGACGTATTCGCGGAGGAAATCGGCCATCTTGATATTGCCTATGAAGCAGATGCCTTGGCTGTCTTTTTTGGCGGCGTTGGGTAGGCCGGCAGCGAGGGCGCGTTCGCGAAGTTCGGGTTTGAGAAGGTGGCCGATGGGGAAGGCGGCGTGGGCAACTTGGTCGGGCTGCATGAGCGCGAGGAAGTAAGTTTGGTCTTTGTTAGGGTCGGCGCCTTCGAGAATAGTTGGGGTGGCGGCAGAAGAGTCGAGTTGGGCGTAGTGGCCAGTGGCGACGCTGCTGAAGCCTTGTTCTCGGGCGTAGTCGAGGAAGACGCCGAACTTGATTTCTCGGTTGCACATGACGTCTGGGTTGGGAGTGATACCGCTTTGGTAGCCGTCGAGGAGGTAGTCGACGATGCGTTCGCGGTAGTCTTTCATGAGGTTGACTACCCGGAAGTGAATTCCGAGAGAATCGGCCACTGCGGCCGCGTCTTCGATGTCTTGCTGCCATGGGCAGTCGCCGAGGATTTCGTCTTCGTTGATCCAGTTTTTCATGTAAGCGCCTTCGACTTGGTAACCTTGCTCTTTGAGGAGCAGGGCTGCGACGGAGCTATCGACGCCTCCTGACATGGCTACTAGGATCTTTTTCACCCGCGAAGAATGGGTGGAAAATGTTGAAGCTGGCAAGCGCTTTGGCGCGCTGGCTAGGAGGCCTTCTTCGGTTTTAGTTCCGCAATCCGCTCGGCGACTATTTGGAGGAGCGTGTTATCGTATTCAAAATATGGATCAATACCGTATTTGAGCTCCTTAGCTCCTTTGCTCTGCTTTTTGTTTTCGCAGCGAAATTTACTGTAGTACAGGATTTGAAGGAGGTCCTCGTGATTCTCTCCAATGCTTATAGGTATGATCTGTCCGTGCGAAATTTCGTAGCGTAGAGCGGCGATATGGGTGGTGGGAAGGGCCCAACTTTGGGTAAGGGCTATGGCGAGGTCGTAGTGGTTGAAGCCGTAGTGCTCTTCCTCTTTTTGGTGAAGAGGGATCTTTCGATTGCTTTCGCGGAGGGCGCGGTGGCGCGAGGGTTGGAGCTGCGCGAAGGCTGATATGCCGATGTTTTGGAACATCCCCAGGAAAAAGGCTTCCTCGGCGAGCGAGGGGTGGAGTCGGCTTACCCAGAATTCTGCAGTGGATGCGATAGCGTAGTTGAGCGACCAGAGTCTTGCGGCGAACAAGCGGTCGAGATCAGTGGAGTCTTCGTCGAGTTCTCCGGAGAAGGCGATGTGGAAGTAGATGAGCTTTTTAACGCGGTTGAAGCCTAGGGTCGCGATGGCTTCATCCAGCCCTTCTTGGATGTTTTCGGTTTCCTTGATTTTGGCTTGCTTGAATATGAATGCGTACAGTTCAGGACTGATCTTAATGAGTTCTTTCTCGATGGTTTCGACGGTGACGGAGTTGGGGTCATTGAGGCTGGCGAGCGCCACGCGCGCTTTGTTCAGCGCGATGATCGAGGTCGCTAGGGGAGCTTCCTCCAGGCTTTTGATTAGAGTGTCGAGATCGAGATTCAATTTGGAGATTGGGCTTAGCTGAGTATTGGATTCGCGGCTCTCAGGAAGAGAAAGGGCTTATCGAGTTAACGTTTAATAAGTTTTGATATGTAGATTGTAGTCGTAGTATTCATTAGATAAACTGATTGTTTACGATGCGCGGAGGATCTATCCCTAGGCTGCAGGGGGAGTTGTCCTGATGCTTGAGCTAAGGTGAATCGAGTGTATTGGATAGAGTCTGCGAGCGCCTTTTTGTCTTAGCTTGGATACGTTTTGTTTGGGTAGCGCGTCCGACCAAGCAGTGTTCCGCACTTTGTTTGATTGGTTCGAGGCTAGATCCAACACCTCATCTGATTTTTGGGAAAACTTGTAAGATGGGGGCTTTCTTTTTGATGGGAGAGTTGGTATGGGTCTTTTGCTCAGCTAGTTAGCGTTTTCCATGTCCCCTGAAACCTTTGCTCAAGAACTCCAGCATTTGCTTGGCAGCGAGCTCGTCGCGGTCGTCCTTTATGGTTCGGCGGCGGCAGGCGAGAGGTCCGAGGCTTATTCGGATTACAACGTCATGGTGGTGTGCAGGAAGTTGGGGATCGACGAGTTGGATTTGCTTTCGCCTTTGACTTCAGAGTGGTCGAGTTATGGGAACCCCCCCCCGCTTTTGTTTACTTGGGATCGCTTGTTGCAGTCGGCGGATGTGTTTCCGATCGAGCTTCTAGATATTAAGGAGACTCATCGAATGCTGCATGGAGAGGATGTGTTGCGGTCTTTGTCGATCAGCCAGGGAAATTTGCGCTTCCAGCTGGAGCATGAGCTGAAAGGTAAGCTGATTCAATTGAGGGAGAGTTATTTGCTGACGGGAGGTCGGACGAAAGACGTGACGGACTTGATGATCCAATCGCTTTCTGCTTTTCAGGTTTTGCTCCGAGCTACGCTTCGATTTTACGAGGTAAGGGTACCGCCGAGAAAAAGGGATGCGGTGGCCTTGTTAGAGAAGCACTTGCTCTTCGACCTATCTGTGTTTCGAGAAATGCAGGATGTGAAGGATGGGAGCAAGGTGTTGATGAACGGTGAATGCGTAGCCATGTTTAAGCGGTATTTGGAGACGGTTGAACAGGTAGCGGATTTGTTGAATCAGTTGGATCGGCGGCGAAGGTAGATTTCGCTGTGGGGAAATCGGAGGTCCGCGCCCTGGAGAATCGTGGCGAGTCGGTTCATGGAGTTTACGCGGAATGCTGCGTTCTTTTTGTTTTCCAATTTCGGACTTCTGACTTTTGATAATTTTGCGTTCGCTTCTTGCGGTGGCGCGGATGATGGTTTCAGGCATTTACGAATGCGGTCTTGAAACCCTTTGTTCTCATGCAATCTGATCCTCACTCTATCGAAAAGGCGTTTCTAACTTCTCTGCGCGAGGGAATTGTGGAGCTGTCCCGCGATTGGAATCGCGCTGCGATGCCGAAGATCGGCTTATTCGAGAAGCGCAGGGCGGGGATGTCCTTGCATCCTTTACCGGCAAGCGATTTCGCTACGGACAGTCGCTATTTCTTTGATGAGAAAGGTCGCTGCGTGTTCGTTTTCTTTCCGGACGAGTATTCGGCGATCGATTATGAAGCGACCAGGGTTTTCGTGGCAGGGGAGTTCAGCGGTTGGGATCAGGCGATTGGAGCGAGCGAGTGGGCGATGTCGAAAGATGTGGTGGAGGGGCGTGAGGCTCTGGTCTTGCGATGCAATCTACAGCGTCTCAAGAAACAGGATACATTGCAGTTCAAGTTCGTGACGGATCAAGGACATTGGTTGCCGGTGGATGCGGCGGCCCCGAATGTGGAGAATGATGGGACGGGGAATTGGAACTACTTGGTTTGCAAAGCGAAGTCGGGGAGGCATCGCTTGGGATTCGTTTTGGAGAACCCGATGGACTTGTCGGAAAATAACTACATCTCATTTCGCTCGCGAACGAAGAAGCATCCGGCGGCGTATTTGGATCCTGGATCTTTTTTCTATGATTTAAGGTCGGAAAAGGCGATGGGAGCTGTTCTTGAGGGCGATCAAACGATCTTTCGTCTTTTTGCTCCTAGAGCGAAATGGGTGAAGGTGGGCGTCTTCCGCGAGTTGGATAAAGCGGATTCTGTCGACTGGATTGTGATGGAGAGAGATGGGGATTTTGTTTGGGAGGCGAGCTTCGATCAGAATTTGTCGGGTTGCTACTACTGGTTCCGCTTGGATGGTCCGCAGTGCGAGTTTAGTCTGTTCGATCCGGAGCGCAGAGTATTAGACCCTTATGCGAAGGCGACGGTTAGTCGCGAGGGACCTGGTATCGTGATTGACG
>JBCCZW010000190.1:0-7493 GCA_039186805.1 Verrucomicrobiota bacterium | reverse complement strand
TCGCTCCGCGACCTTGGCGGCGCTCGATCCTTCTTCGAGCAGCTTGATCGCCCGGCTCTTCAAATCCATGCTGAGTTCTTTCATGGATACCGCTATATATGCACTTTTAGGGCAAAAGCGCTAACAAAATGCGTCTAAATCAAAGAAAAATGCTCTAAAGGAATTAGGGAAGAGCGATTTCGCCGTTGACGATTTTGGCGATGGTTTCGGGGTAGAGGGTGTGCTCTTTTTGGAGGACGCGTTCGTGGAGAGCTTCGGAAGTGTCGTTTTGATAGACGGGGACTTTGGCTTGGGAAAGGATGGGGCCTTCGTCGTATTCGGAGTCGATTAGGTGGATCGTGGGGCCGGATTCGGTTTCGCCCGCGGCGATGACGGCTTTGTGGACGTTCATTCCGTACATGCCTTGTCCTCCGAATTTGGGGAGGAGGGCTGGATGAACATTGAGGATGCGGTTGCTGTAGGCGGTGAGGACTTTGGGACCGATCTTTTTCATGTAGCCGGCGAGGATGATGAGTTCGACTTCGGCTTTTTGGAGGGCGTCTAGAATGGCTGAGTCTCGGGCATCTTCTTCAGGGTGAGTCTTGGCGTTGACGACCTTTGCGGGCATGCCGGCCTTTTTTGCGCGTTCGATGGCATTGGCCTTCGGGTTGTTGCAGATGAGGAGGCTGGGCTTGGCGGCGATGGCGCCTGATTGGCAGGCGTCCAGGATGGCTTGCATATTGGAGCCGCCGTGTGATGCGAGGAAGCCGAGTTTCATGTCGGGGGAGGCTGAAGGGGGAAGGCGGAAGGGGGAAGTGTGAAATTGTTGTTGGGAGGGTGGGCTCTACATTTTGTGTCCGCCAATAAACGCAGATAATTATGTTGGGCTAAGAAGACTCAATCTTCTGGATAGAAAGTGGGTGTTGGACGGCGAATGTCATAGAGAAGCTGATAGCGTGGTTTTATGAGGATGATGGAGGATAGGGCGGGCGGGAGAGCGAAGGGCGAGTCGCGGGAGCATCGGACGCTCAAGCGGCTGGCTCGGGGATGGATGAGGGAAAGGGGATTTCGGATTAGCGCGACGGAGGTGAGGATTCCTTTATCGGCTTATCGGGCGGATGTGGCGGGTTACTGTTCGCGTAGGATCTACACGGTGTCGCCTGGGGAGACGATGGTTGTGGAGTGCAAGGCGACGCGGGCCGACTTTTTGAGGGACTCGGGGGTTGAGAGTGAGGTCCTTGAGGAGCGGATTGCGATTGAGAAGCGCTTGAAGGGTTTGGTGGGCATGATGCGGATGCATTTGCCTCAGTGCCGAATGGGAGTGTCGTTGTTTGCTGAATACGATAGCTATGACTTTGGGACGGTGCGGCATGAAGTGTGGCGGAGACTGGCGAGTCAGTTCGACCTGCTGGGTAGGAAGTTCAAGGAGGGGCTGAAGCTTTCGAAGCTTTCTCGGTATTCGAGCGCGAACTACTTTTGTTTGGCGGTGGAAGCGGAAGTTTTGAAGAAAGCGGAGGAGGTTCCCGAGGCGTGGGGGATTTTGGTTAGAGAAGGGGATGGGTTGATCGTTTTGAGAGAACCTTTGAGGATGGAGGCGAAGGAGGAGGTGAGGTTGAAATTGCTGGAGCGTATTGGGGCGAGAAATACGCGGTGGCCGCGGTTAGGCTCTGGGCGAGAGAGGTAGAGAAAATGAACGAGCGATGTTGGGCTCAGCGGAGGAGTCGGCGACTCCTCCCTACCTGAGTGGGTTGTGGGGTCGAGGCATAAAGCTTCTTCCTACAGGGAGAAGTGGCAGACGATGGCGATGGCGCCGACGGTGAAGCAGTAATAGGCGAAGTAGATGAGTTTGCCGCGGGTAACTATGGTGATCATCCATTTGCAGGCGAGAACGCCGGAGATAAAGGCGGCTACGAAGCCGAGGGCGAGGGGAGCGAGAGTGGTGTTTCCGTCGGTGAGTTTTCCGTCTATGATTTCCAAGAAGTTGGCGCCGAGGATGGGTACGAGGACCATTAGGAAGGAGAAGCGGGCGGCTTTTCGCTTATCGACTCCGGCGATGAGTCCGGTGGCAATGGTGGCTCCTGAGCGAGATATGCCGGGGAGAACGGCGATGGCTTGTGCTAGGCCGATGAGGAGAGCTTTGCTGTAGGTGATGTCGCCTTCGCGTTTTTTGGCGCGGTAGGTGAATGAGAGTAGGGTCCCGGTGACGAGCAGCATGCAGCCGACGAGAAGTACGTTGTTGTTGAAGAGGCTTTCGACTTGGTCTTTGAAGAAAAGGCCTACGATGAGAACGGGGATAGCGGATATCGCGATCTTGGCGATGTATTGGGTTTGCTCGTTCCACTTGAAAGTGAGGGCGCCGCGGATGAGTTCTAGGATGTCTTTCCAGAAGACGACTATGGTGCTGAGGACGGTCGCGCCGTGAACTACTATTGAGAAGGTGACGTCTTCTTTGGCTTCGACTCCGAGAATGGCTTTGCCGAGTTCAAGGTGGCCGCTGCTGCTGACGGGCAAGAATTCGGTGAGGCCTTGGATGATTCCGAGTAGGATTGCTTCGAGAATAGACATGCTTGAGGAGAGGGAAGTAGGGAAGGGGGAGGAGATTGCAAGCTCGGGGGTTTTGGAGAGAGGTCTGATGTGCGAGGTCAGAAGTCGGGGGAGTTTGGGAGTGCCGGGTCGGCGCTCCGGCCTACAAATAGGAGCTAGCGGATTTCGGAGAGGAGTTGGGCGAGCATGTTTTGGGATTGGGCGGCGTAGCCGGAACCGAAGAGGTTGAAGTGATTGAGGCAGTGGTAAAGGTTGTAGAGGTGTTTTCTGGTTTTGTATCCAGAATCTAGGGGCAGCGTTTCGTTGTAGGACGAGTAGAAATCTGAGCGGTAGCCGCCGAAGAATTCTGTAAAGGCGAGATCGGTTTCGCGGTCGCCGTAGTAAGAGCAGGGGTCGAAGATGAAGGGTTCTCCTTTTGCGGTGAAGCCTGCATTGCCGGACCAGAGGTCGCCGTGGAGGAGACTGGGGCGCGGCGTGTAGGTTTCGAAGAAGGCGGAGAGGTTTTCCAGGAGGGCTTCGGCTTGGGGGAGTCGGAGGCCGTTGCGTTGGGCGAGCTTGAATTGGGGTTGGAGGCGTTGATCGCGATAGAAATCGATCCAGTTGTCGTATTGGGAATTTGGTTGCGGGGTGGCGCCGATTGCATTGTTTCGGTGCCAGCCGTAGTGGTGCATAGCTTTGGCGTGGAGGGCTGCGAGTTGCTGGCCCATTTGCGCCCAACCGGTTTTTGAAGGCGATCCGGGCGCTATGTATTCTAGGATGAGGAATGACTCGGTATCGGTTTCTCCGACGGCGATGGGAGTGGGGACTTTTATGGTTTGGGTGGCGGCGAGTTCTTGGAGGGCGTCGAACTCTTCTTCGAAGTGGGTCTTGAAGGCGAGGCGGTTTGTCTTGGCGAAATAACTACAGCCGTCTTTGCCGATAAGTTGGTAAGCGTTGTTGATGCAGCCGCCTGAGAGTGGAGATTGAGAGGCGAGTTGGAAGGGGGTGCCGGTGGCGGCGGAGATGGATTGTTGGAAGGAAGAGGTCAGAGGACGGAAGTCTGAAGTCGGGGATGATGGGCTTTACGGAGGAGTCGGCGACTTCTCCCTACTTTTTGAGTTTTTGGAGGATTTGGGAGCAGCCGTCTTCTAGGAGGTCGAGGACGTGTTCAAAGCCTTGGGCACCGCCGTAGTAAGGATCGGGGACTTCGGTGTCGGAGTGATCGGCGCAGAATTCGCAGAAGCGTTTGATTTTGGCTTCTTCTGCGGGGCTGGCGGCGAGGTGGGCGAGGTTGGCGTAGTTCTCGTTATCCATGGCGAGGATGAGGTCGAATTTCTGAAAGTCGTCTTGCCGCACCTGGCGGGCGCTGCCCGTCATGGGAAGTCCGCGGCGACGGCCCGCGGCGGACATGCGGGAGTCGGGGGCGTTGCCTGAGTGGAAGTTGATGGTGCCTGCCGAGTCGACTAGGAGGTCGCTGGCGAGTCCTTCTTCCTGAAGTAGTTTGCGCATGACGTTTTCGCCGGCGGGGGAGCGGCAGATGTTGCCCATGCAGACGAAGAGGATGGAGCGGACGTTTTCGAGATTTGAGGACATGAGGAGAATGTTGAATGTTGAATTGGGAATGGTGAAGTTCGAAATTGGGTGGGTAAGGTGCGGCCGTTGGCCTCGAGGATGATGACGATGAAGAGGACGAGGAAGGTCTCGTTTGGGGACGTTGCGAATTTGTTGGGGTTTAGGAAGTGACTTTTGGGGAATTGGCTTTACGGTTTTCGCATTATGATCGATGCAATTAAGAAGGCGGTCTTGGCAGGAGTCGGCGCGGCGGCGGTTACGACTGAGAAGGCCGAGAAGGTGTTGTCGGAGTTAGTTGAGAAGGGTAAAATCTCGGCTGGCGAAGCGAAGGAAGCGGCGGATAAGATCGCGGCAGAAGGCAAGCAGGAGTTTGAGGAAGCGAGCTCTAAGCTTCAGGCGAAGTTTGACGAGGTGCTGGTCAAGATGGGGAAAGGCAATTCGGAGCGTATCAGCGCTTTGGAGACGAAGGTAGCGGAGCTTGAGAAGCGTTTGGCGGAGGTAGAACCTGAGACGGTTGAGGCGGACGCGGCGGCGGAGTAGATTGGCTTGGGTTCTGGTCGTGGTTATCGAGCTTGGGCTCGATGTTACTTTTGTGGGATGTGGTTGTGTGTAGAGGACCGAGCCGGTCCTCCCTACCTGTGATGTACCTCTCTTTGATTTGTGGCTATAAAACCTTTTGAAATTATATCGAACGCGGTGCGGGCGAAAGAGATCGTGACCGTGCTGGCGCGGAATGGATTTGCGGGTTTGCTGCATCGCTTGGATTTGCCGCAGAAGATTTTGGGCGTTTTGGGTCGTGCGGGTCGCGACAAGAGGGGACAGTGGGAGAGGATGCGGATCGTTTTGGAGGAGTTGGGTCCGACTTTCGTTAAGTTTGGCCAGCTTTTGAGCATGAGGCCGGATGTGGTGCCTGAGCCTTTGATTAAGGAACTGCGTTTGCTGCAGGAGCGGGTAACGGCTACGCCTTTCGAGGAGATGAGGCCGATCATCGAGGAGGGCTTAGGCAGGCCGATCGATGAGGTGTTTAGTTCTTTCGAAGAGGAGCCTTTGGCGTCGGCCTCGATGGCTATGGTTTATAAGGCTGTGCTGAGTGAATCGGGGGATACGGTGGCGGTGAAGGCTCAGCGTCCGAATTTAGACAAGACCATTGATGCTGATTTCGATATTCTGATGTGGTTCGTGAATCAGGCCCATGCTCGTTTGGAGGAGATTAGGCCGTTTAACTTGCCCGATGTGGCTCAGGCCTTGCGAGAGGGTTTGACCAGGGAACTGGATTTTCGGCAAGAGGCGCGGAATATGGAGTTCTTCGAGTTGCAGAATGCGTATCCGGAGGATACTCACGCGCCGAAGGCATATGACGAATATTGCTCGCGTAGGGTATTGGTGATGGAGCATATCGAATGGGGCGGCTTGACGGAACTGACGCCTGGGAGCGTGGAGGCGAAGCGTTTGGCGAGGGTGGGATCGCGGTCGTTGTTTAACCAGATTCTATTGAATGGCTTCTTTCATGCGGATCCGCATGCGGGGAATTTGAAGCTGATGAAGGATGGGCGGATCTGCTTTATGGATTGGGGACTGGTGGGGCAGATGACGCAGCGGATGCGTTTCGGATTGGCGGATTTGTTTTTGGCATTTGTGAAGGGGGAGGCGGAATCGATTTCCAGGATAGCGATCAGCTTGGCGGATTCGGGGAGTCCGATTGATCGGCGGACATTGGAGCGAGAGGCTTTGGTGGCGATGCGGAAGCATTATGATCCGGCATCGGGCAAGGGTGAAGTGGGTAAGGCTATCTTAGAGATGCTCTATGTCTTTGGACGGAATGGGATCGATTTGGCGAAGGATTATTCGATGATGGCCAAGTCGATCTTATGTGTAGAGGAGACGGGGCGGTCATTGGATCCTGAATACAGTTTGAGGGATGAGTTCGAGCCGGTTCTGATCGAGTTGATCAAGGAGCGGAGAAGTCCGATTCGAATGGCGAAAGAGTTGCGGGACAGCTTCATGGAGGGAATTGATAAGCTGCAGGTTTTGCCGGAGGAGCTGCATCGGATTTTGACGAAGGTCGAGAAGGACCGATTGAAGGTGAACATGGAGCACAAGGGGCTGAAGCACTTGGATGATACGATCAGCGATTCGAGTAACAAGATCACTCTTGGGATCATTATTGGATGCTTGCTGGTGGGTTCCTCTTTGATCGTTTCATCGAATGCGCCGCCGATCTTGCTTGGCTTTCCGATCTTGGGAGTGGTCGGGTATTTGCTTTCGATCGTATTTGGAGTTTGGGTGATTTGGGATATTTTGAGGGGGCGGCGGTAGATTGGGAGTCGGCTTTCTTCGAAAGTGGTACGCTTGGGCGAAATCTGAGGTCTGAGGTCAGATTTCTGAGATCGGGCTTACAGGTCAGATAGGGCTAATAAAAAAGAGCAGCTTACTTGCTGCTCTTTTGAAAATAAATGTTCGTCTACTGCTTTAGCCTTTGGTGTAAAGGTCAAGGCGAGCTTTGAGAGATTGGGCTTCGCTGGGGAGTTCGAACCAGTCGCTGAGGATAACCTCTGGCATGTTGTAGTCGGTATTGTAGAAGAACTTCGTGTTCTTATTGTCAGGAGAGACCCATCCTGCTTTCACGGATACGCCGGCGAAGAGGCCTTTGGCGGTCGAGTAGACATAGATTTTCGCTTCTTTGTATTCCTTGCTGGCGTTGGCTTCGGTGTAGACGCCGACTGGGCCTGCAACAGCGGAGGCGTCCGCATTGAAGTTGAAGCGTCCGCGAGTCACTCGCCTGATGATATCGTCATCCATGATAACGAAGACGTTGGAAACTTCCTTCACTCCGGCTTGCAGCCCGAGGTTTGCCCCGCCTGCGCGGACGAAGGCGGGTACGCCCCACTCTCCGGTGACTGGACTCTTGGCGACGAGTACCCCTAGCCCTCCTTGTCCGCCGATGATCAGTCCTCCGCGATAGTTGACGGTGAGGATGATACCCTTGGCGTCGCGTAGGATGGCTTGCGGGATAAGGGTCTCTGCCTTCTGCATGATTTGCTCCAAAGCGTATTCGCTATTGGTGATTCGCGTGGCGAGTTTTTCGCGGGAGATTTGTTTCTTAGCGTCTACGGTTACGAGGCAGGTGATGGCCGCGAGGGCGAGGAGCGCGATCTTTTGGAAACGTTTCATAGCGTTTTGGATGTGTAAGAAGCAGTTGGGTTCCCGGAGGTTTTAATTGTTGTCGAGGATTATTGAGGGGTTGATTGCTGGATTGCAAGGTTCGGGTTTTTACGAAAGGACAGGGGATCTTCGGTCGGTGAAGGTTTGATGGTTGGAGCTTGGGCATTTGGGCTGATGGGCTTTGTGGCGTTCTCGGGCTTGTAAGCAAGTTGGCATGTAAAGGGCTTAGAGAAAGAGCGTTGATTTTGGGGGGCGGG